>NZ_JAWOSW010000030.1:0-42162 GCF_033338535.1 Vibrio sp. Vb2131 | reverse complement strand
GGTCCGGGCCCTGATCCGGATGATGACCGCCCGAATGTGACTATTACCGATGCTGGCACCATCAATGAGGGTGAGACTGCGAACTTCAAAGTAACGTTGTCGAACGCCGCCGAGTCTACAGTTCAAGTCGAACTAGGCCTGAACTTGGGTGACACCGAAGCCGGTGACTTAGGTACCTTGGAATACAACACCGGAAGTGGTTGGGTGACAGTGCCAAACGATGGTGTGGTGACCGTGCCAGCAGGGCAAACTGAGTTTGATGTGCGTATCGCTTCCATTGATGACGCTGTTTATGAAGGCCCTGAAGATTTCAGCGTGACGGTGACTGGCATTGGCGCAGTGCAAGGCAGCGATACGGGTACGGCAACGATAGTGGATGATGGCAGTGGTCCGGGCCCTGATCCGGATGATGACCGTCCAAGCGTGACTATTTCAGACGCTGGCACCATTAATGAGGGTGAGACAGCGAATTTCAAAGTGACGTTGTCGAATGCCTCCGAGTCTACAGTTCAAGTCGAGCTAGGCCTGCACTTAGGTGACACCGAAGTTGGAGACTTAGGCACCTTAGAATACAACACAGGCTCCGGTTGGGTTGCAGTGCCAAATGATGGCGTGGTAACGGTGCCAGCTGGGCAAACCGAATTTGATGTGCGTATTGCTTCCATTGATGATGCGGTGTACGAAGGCCCTGAAGATTTCAGTGTGACGGTGACTGGCATTGGCGCAGTGCAAGGCAGTGATACCGGTACGGCGACGATAGTGGATGACGGCACGGGGCCAGGCCCCGATCCGGATGATGACCGCCCGAATGTGACTATTTCAGACGCTGGTACGATTAATGAGGGTGAGACAGCGAACTTCAAAGTAACGTTGTCGAACGCCGCCGAGTCTACAGTTCAAGTCGAACTAGGCCTGAACTTGGGTGACACCGAAGCCGGTGACTTAGGTACCTTGGAATACAACACCGGAAGTGGTTGGGTGACAGTGCCAAACGATGGTGTGGTGACCGTGCCAGCAGGGCAAACTGAGTTTGATGTGCGTATCGCTTCCATTGATGACGCTGTTTATGAAGGCCCTGAAGATTTCAGCGTGACAGTAACCGGCATTGGTGCAGTGCAAGGCAGCGATACCGGTACGGCAACGATTATTGATAATGATGCTCCTCCTTCTATTTCAAATGTTGTGAATGCAGTTGTTTCGGAAGAAGGTTTAGCTAATGGTATCCCTGATAATACAGGATCACCTTCAGACACTACTAACTCCGCAAGTTTCTCAGGAACATTCACAGTTGCCGATCCAGACACGGCGAATGTTTCAGTGGTATTGGCAGGTCCTAACAACCTAACATCAGGAGGGGAGCCTATATCGTGGACGTGGGACAACAGTACTCAAACGCTGACTGCGAAAACTGCTCACCTGAGCGTTGTTGCTACTGTTGTGCTGAGCGAGCCTTCAGCTTCAGGTCAAGGCTCTTGGGACTATACTATTACTCTGTTTGAGCCACTTGATCATCCTGTTAATGATGTGGAAGACATCATCAACTTTGATTTACAGATTTCTGTAAGTGATGGACAAACAACAACATCTCAAAGCTTAAATGTGGCCGTTGAAGATGATTGCCCATACGTGCCTGTTGTTGTTCAACCCGTCGATGTGTCGCTTACTGGTGCACCTAACGTTCTGACAGGGCGCATAGATTTTGCAGGAAGTGAGGCAGATGCAACCAGTCGAACATTTGGGGACGTTGTTGTGACTGCAAACGGTTTTGTGTCTGACGAATCTGTGATGCTGGGAACAGCTGAAATCAATCAATCATCAGAAGGGATTGGCGTTAAAAGTTCTGGTAACAACGGCTTCCAATTAGAAAACGAAGTCGATTATCGATTCGCGGGTAATGAGGGTGTATCAGAGCAGTTAATCATAGACTTAGGCAATAAAGTTGCTTACGGAGCAGAAATAGAATTTGAGAAAATGTTTGGTGGTGAACTTGAGAAAGGAATCGCATCTTTTTATAGAGATGGTGTATTAATTGCTCAGCAATCGTTCAGCTCTGACGCAAGCAGTGGTGATTACGCGGCAAATTTCAATGTTCAACAGGGAGGCTTTGATAAAATCATCCTCGAGGCGACCAGTAATGGCAATGGCCCGGATACTGAAGACAACAGTGACTTTACCGTTAAATCAATAACCTTTACAGGTGCGTACTCTGGCGTGCCAATTGCTAGTGCGGATGGGAACCTCGGTGCTGTATATGGAGCTGATGGCCCTGGTTCTATAGTCTTAAATGGAGGTGAGGCTGGTTTAGAGACTCTAGATGGTAAAGACGTGTTGATATACGTCGATCCACAAAACTCTAATAGACTGATTGCAGAGGCTGATGGAGAGCTTGCATTCGAAGTTCAACTTACACCTAGCACTGGAAAATGGGAGTTCTTCCAATACTTGCCTTTGACCTCACCTTATGGCGATGGGGATATCGATTTTAACTACACTATTACTGATAATGATGGCGACAGTAAAACGGGGTACTTTTCTGTCAACCCTTACGCCCCACCAATCGTAGAAGGTGTAACACTAAACGTTTCTGAGGAAGGCTTAAGCAACGCCATTGCTGATGACTCTGCTCTAAACGGCTTTGATGACACAACTGACTCGAGTTCTGATGTAGAACAATTGACGCTGGGTCAAACCGTTGATTCTGTTACGCTCAGTGAACCATCTACAGCTCTTACTAGTAACGGGATCTCTGTAACGTGGACGTTATCAAATAACGACCAAATGCTTATCGGTTCAGCGAACGGTGAAGAGGTTATCAAAATATCAGTCAATGATACTGGAGTGGTATCTACGGAGCTTCTTGGTCCGATTGATCACTCCAACCCATCTGGAGAAGACACCTTAAATATTGAGGTGCCTGTGCTTGTCTCGAATGCTCGTGGCCTTACTAACTCCACAACGGTCAACGTTATTGTGGAAGATGACTCACCAGATTCTGCATCTATTATTCACGATGTAGTTGCAGAAACTAAAGAAAGTGCCAACGTTCAGCTCATAATGGATGTCTCGGGTTCTATGCGAACGGATAATCGCTTGCAGATAATGAAAGATTCGGCAACTCAGTTATTGAATCAATATGAGTCTATCGGTCAAACGCGAGTTCAAATTATTACTTATAGCAGTACAGCATCCACTTACGCTATAGGTGCTGCGACGTGGCTGACGGTCGAGGAGGCCAAAGCGTATATTGAGACGCTAACTGCGGGTGGCGCGACTAACTATAACAACGCGCTAAATGAAGCAAAACAGTCATGGGATGATGTAGGTAAGTTAACCAGTGCGTCGAATGTTAGTTACTTCTTGTCAGATGGTCAGCCAAACCCTGCGTCATCATTTATAAACGACGCTCGCGAGCAGAGTTGGATTGATCACCTAACCGATCCTGATAATCAGATAACAGCCCTAGCGTATGGTATGGGCGTTAATCTTATGCCGGAGCAATTAGATCGCGTAGCATATGATGGCTTTTTGAATCAAGACCTTGATGGTGTTGTGGTTCCTGACGTAACTCAATTACCTCCGGTTATGTTGCAGTCAGTGATTCAACCTGTTGGGGGGAACTTGATGTATACCACTTCTCCAGATACAGGTATTGGTGCAGATGGTGGTTATATTAGCGAAATAGAACATGACGGTGTCACTTATTCGTTTGATGGTACAGACCTAATAGTAACTGACAATAACGATGGTATTTCGCATGCATTTGACGACACAACGATGCAGCTTACTATCTATATCGACAGCAAACATACTCTGGAAATCGACCTAAACGATGGTGCGTATGCATTTTATGGTGCAGTGGGTGATACAGTTGAAACGTTAGACTTCGATTATGTATTGACGGATAACGATGGCGATCAAAGTGAGAATACCCTGCAATTCGTTATTGATGAAAACGGAGGAGTAAATGCTTCAAGTAATGGCTCTGCAAATATTATTGAAGCTGAAGTAGACGTAAGTCATGACATCTTGATCGGTAATGATAACGAGGCAGATGTCTTTAAATGGGTCAACGACTCCTTGGATACAGGAACAGATCTAATTAGAGGTTTTGAGAGAGATTTGGACACCTTAGATCTGAGTGAAGTCGTTGAAGATGCAGGGCACAATACGATAGAAGAACTTCTTAATAGTATTGACTTGAACATTGATGGCGATGACTTATCTCTAGAAATAACCCATAACGATGGAAACTCAATTCAAACTATCGTAATAGAAAACGGGGCGACAGAGTTTAGTGATTTAATCGTGGGAAATGCGGACTTTGAGAGAGATGTGTTATCCGCACTAACTAAGGTTAACTTAGAGCCATAATGAAAAGGGCCAGTAGGCCCTTTTCTTCTGCTTTGTCTTACTTATTCGTAGCCTAAAGCACTTTACATGCAAAACCTTTTAAGTAGAAGCCTTCTGGATATGCTGTATCGGTTGGGTGGTCAGCGGCTTGCTCAAAACGCTCCACAAACTTTACTTGGCGGTTAGCGTCTACGGCTGCATCAGCGATGATTTTCTGGAACAGAACTTGATCCATCAAGCCAGAGCACGAGTAGGTCAGTAGAGTGCCGCCCGGTTTTAGAATTTGCATTGCTAGCATGTTGATGTCTTTGTAACCACGACATGCACCGTTTAGTTGTGCTTTGCTCTCTGCGAACTTCGGTGGGTCCATAATAACCACATCGAACTGAGTTCCTTGATCACGATACTCACGAAGCAGCTTAAACACGTCTGCATTTAGGAACACGGCACGCTTCTTCGAAATATCAAAATCGTTTAGCTCTGCGTTGAATTTTGCGGTATCTAAAGCAGGTTGCGACACGTCAGCGTTAATCACACGCTTTGCATCACCTTTTAGAGCGTAAAGTCCGAAGCCACCTGTGTAAGAGAAGCAGTTAAGAACTTCTTTGCCTTTCATATATTTCATCGCTTGCTGGCGACTATCACGTTGATCTAGGTAGAAACCTGTTTTGTGTCCGCCAACGATATCTACACTAATCTTTACGCCATTTTCTTCGATGACGACCGATTTAGGTGGCTCTTCGCCGTGCAAAACGCCCGTGCTCTCTTTTAAACCTTCTTTTTTACGAACGGCCACGTCAGAGCGCTCGTACACATTACAATCAGGGAAGCACTCAACCAGAGCGTCAACAATAGCCTGCTTATTGTGTTCTGCGCCAGCACTGAGAAGTTGGCACACAAAGAAATTTTGGTAACGGTCGATCGTAACGCCAGGTAAGCCGTCAGACTCTGCTGCGATAAGGCGATAACCCGTAAGGCCATCACGTTTGATAATGTCTTCACGAAGAAGTTGTGCGTCTTTAAGTCGTTTAACGAAAAACGCGGTGTCGATTTCTTCTTTATCAAAACTCCAAATACGAGCACGAATTTGTGAAGCTGGCGAATATGCCGCCTTAGCTAGCCATTTACCGTCGTGAGTGAATACATCAACCGTTTCGCCAAGAGCAGGTTCGCCCTCAACTTTGTTGATGCCTCGAGAGAAGATCCAAGGGTGCTTGCGCTTGACCGATTTCTCACGACCTTTAACCAAATAGATAGCAGCTGTCATTTCATTAGCTCTTGTTGAATTTTGAAAGGGGCGTATTGTCCGGGATGTAAATGGTAAAAGCAATATCCCTCGGCAATCCAGTACATTGTAGTGACTTTTAAATACAAAAAAGGTCACTAAAGTGACCCTTTTATTGAATTTGCTGTAATAGATTCCGTTGCTATGCTTTAAGTCCAGTAAGTAGTGCTTCCATTGTGTCGCTTTGCTTACGCAGTTGATCAACGTTTTGTGAAGTCGTGCTTATCATATTGCACACGTTATCTGCTTGAACTCGAATTTCTTCAACGCTTGAGGCGATATTGTCCGCGACTACACCTTGCTCTTCAGCTGCTGTTGCAATTTGAATGCTACTGTCGGAGATAGTTTGATTTTTATCTGCCAAAGAGCCGATTTCGTGATTCACTTCCGTCATGAGGTTTTGTCCCTCATTTGCGTTATTAACTGTCACTTCCATCAGCTTAGTAAGTGACTGACTGTTACGCTGTAACGATTCAATCATCGTTTGGATTTCCACTGTCGCTTGCTGAGTGCGTCCCGCAAGAGCGCGAACCTCATCCGCAACGACCGCAAATCCACGACCTTGTTCTCCAGCACGTGCAGCTTCAATAGCCGCGTTCAGAGCAAGTAGGTTGGTTTGCTCGGAGATCCCATTGATGGTTGTCACGACTTCATCAATTTGTGCTGCATTGGCATCTAACTCGGCAACGGCTTGAGACGCAGATTGAATCTCATTAGAAAGGTTCGAAATCGAGTGAAGCGTATTCTCAACTTTCACTTGTCCAGACTGAGCCACGTTTCGCGCATCATCGGTTTGCGTGCTTGAATCGTGAGCTAGTGTCGCGACTTCTCGAATCGTTGATGCCATCTGTTCAGTTGCACTCGCAAGAGAGTTGAGGTGTTCCTGCTGAGTCGCTGAAATATCTGAACTGTGATGAATCGATTGATTCAGGTCTGAGCTAATTTGTTGCATTAACGCCACAGACTCTTGAATCGACAGCACCATTTGTTGCTCTCGTTCTGCAACTTTGTCTATCGTAATAGCAATTTCACTAAACTCGTCGCGAACAGGGAAGAAGTTCATTCTCGCAGTTAAGTCGCCACCCGCAAGGGTGTTTAATGCTTTGTTCATCGTGAACATCGCGCCGCCAATAAACGTCATGATGTAGTAAACGCCAAGAGCGAGAATAAACAAGCTCACACAGATGATGCTCACTTGAGTCGTTGATAGGGCAGTCCATAAAGAAAGTTCATGGTTCGCAACCAAACTGTACGCACCATTTAAAACAGACACGGATTGCGAACCAGAGCCAATAGAAACGGTTTCTGAACCCGCTATGAGGCTTGCTACTTGAGATTGAGAAAGGTTGCCTGCCTCTATCAGACCTTTCATAAGCATGAGCTCTTCTTGGTACATACTTGAGATCAGTGTATTAGCCGCGCTATTAAGGACGAGAGTGAGAATGACTAAAGCAAGAAGAGGGAGAACGAAGAGCAAATAGAACTTTTCTTGAATCTTTAAGTGAATGAGATACTTATCAATCCAGCGGAATGGAATTTCTTTCATAATTATAATAACCGTGCAAAAACCCACTATCCTTAGTGGGGTGAATAGACGAAAAGAATATATCACTCAGTAAAAAGAAGCGGTACAAAGATGAACGTAAAGTGTGAGAGATTTATAGTAAAAGGTCATGTTCAAGGCGTGGGCTTTCGTTACCATACTTCCCATCAAGGATTGAAGCTAGGGTTAACAGGTTATGCGAAGAACCTAAACAATGGTGATGTTGAAGTGATGGCGTGTGGAACAGACGCGCAAATAGTTGCGTTTTCGGAATGGTTACAAGAAGGACCGCGAACGGCAACAGTAGAGCATGTGATGCAGGAGCCTGCGTCGTATAAGCCGTTACGCGGTTTTAAAATTTTATGAATCTACAAGCATTTAGCTGGCTTTGGTAGGCCGGCTAATTTGGTTGCTTGTTTGGCTGGCCCCTTTTTAAACAGCTTGAATAGATACTTACTGTTACCTTTTTCCGGGCCGTGCGCTTTTTCCATCGCTTTCACAAGCATACGCACTGCAGGGGAGGTATTAAACTCTTCATAAAAGTCTCGCACAAAATGCACAACTTCCAAATGAGCATCCGTAAGCTCGATGTCTTCTTCTTTTGCTAAAAGCTCAATCATACCTTCTTCCCATTGAGTATGATCCAATAAGTAGCCTTGAGCATCCGTTTCAATTTCTTTGCCGTTGTAAACGAACATAACGTTTTATCCGTTAAGTAAACATGGATGTTTATAGATTAGCGACAGCCGAGAATGTTCTCAACAAAAGAATCTCGAAGTCGTATCGAGCGAATCAAAAGCGTACAAAGTAGTGGCCTATAACTGAATACTCTTAAATTATATTTTAAGCATAAGTTTGTTTTTTTATTCGTGTTGTTAGAAAATTTTCGGGGTTGATATCGGTGGTTTTGCATTGTTATGCAATTCGCTTGGTGTGATTGATTTGTCAGTTATATTTATTGTTTTAGATAAGTCGATCACAACGAATATAAACTAGTTTTAAATCAAAAGAATAAATTGAAAAAAATCGTTATGTTCACCCATGCTTAACAACAACACGGAGCAATTCAGGAGTGTATGGAGTGGTCGAATCTTTTCGTTTCCATTGTATGGGCGGTACTGCAAGCATGCTTTAGCATTTTCTCTTTTCTATGTCTGACGGGATTTGTAAAACATAATCCTATAAAACCGAAGTATGCTTGGTTGCAGTACATCTATGGGCCGTTACTTTTTTTGACTTGGGGAGTCATGTTAGTGACACCGATGATGTCGGCCTACATATTTTTTAGCGTAGCTGGTAAATCAGTAGTCTGGTTGCCCGCGCTCAAGATGTTCGGTTATTGGTGGGTTGCGTTTGGAGTATTTTGCTTCTTGTCATCAGTCGATGAGCGATTGCGAAGTCGCGGTTTGAATTAAGACAAGTTATACCTTGAAATCAGTTTACAAACTGAGAGAGGTGATTATAAAGCGCTCATACAAGCGATATAGCGATTGTTTGAGAATTAATAGCTTAAACGTTGTGTTTGTTTTCATAGACCGATATTCTCATTGGATTAATGAAAGCCTGTATTCAGGTTAGAAACAACAATGATGACAAGGAGTTAGTCATGTCGAAACAACGTTACATTGAGATTAATGACAATGTAAAATCCACTTGGTCCATCGAGCGTATTTGGCAACTTGCAGAATCCTTACCTGTAGAAGAAATTTCGATTGATGATATCAAAGGCCCAAATGAAGTGACTTGGTTTAGTCATGAAGGGCCACAGCCAACCTGCCGTGAAATTGCAAAACATTGCCAACGAATCAACAATGCTGATTTGTCGTATCCGGTAATCTTAACCAGTGACTATCGTGTTTTTGACGGTATGCACCGAATCGCCAAGCAAATCATGTTAGGAGAGGAAACGATCAAAGTGAGACGCTTTAGAGAAAATCCAGAAGCTGACGAAGTTATAGAGTTGTCAGTAGAGCAGGCGTAATACACTGGATTGCACACAAAGAAAAAGCCCGAAGGAATTACCTTCGGGCTTTTTTATTCTACTTAACGAGAAACGATTAATCGTCGTTCATGATGCCTAGAATGCTTAGCAGACTAGTGAACAAGTTAAGGATGTTTAGGTACATCGAAATTGTTGCACTGATGTAGTTTGTCTCTTCACCACGAACGATACGACTTGTATCGAATAGGATGAAACCAGAGAACACGAGTGCAGAAACACTGCTGATTACTAGGTGAGCCATTGTTGAACCAACGAAGATGTTAATCAGCGCTGCAACGATCACAATGATCAAACCTGCCATCAGGAAGTTGCGCATGAAAGAGAAATCTTTCTTGCTTGAAATGGTGTAAGCCGATAGGCCAAGGAACACCATACCAGTCAAACCTAGAGCTTGAGCAATGATAGTAGGACCGTTTGGAATTGATGCGTAGTAGTTAAGCATTGGACCTAAAGCACCACCCATTAGAGTCGTGAAAACGAATGTCCAAACGATACCAGATGATGAGTTGATTGCCTTTGGCATAACAAAGAACAAAATACCAATCGCTGCAACCTGCATCACAATTGCCATGATTGGTGAAATTTGCATTGCCATAGTCGCGACTGCTGCGATAGCACTGGTCATCAGTGTCATCGACAGTAGGAAGTAAGTGTTTTTCAGTACTTTGTTAGTTTCTAGTGTATTAGGAACACTTGTTGAACGAGTAAACATTGGACTGTTCATAATTATCCTCAATAAGGGAGTTTACTATTGGTACATTTATGGGGCTGAAAGTTCAAAAAATCAAGCCCTTTTCATGCATATCCTAGATAAAATGATAATGGAAATAAGATGTTATGTATTTGGCAACTTGTAACACAATATTACTGCCTAGCATAGCTATGTTGATTCTCACACAGATTTTTGAATTTAGTAACAAAAGCACTGGCTTCATAGAAACCAGTGCTTTTTTATGTCGATTCGGCTAAATCTTAGTGGTGTAAGATTTGCGCTAGGAAGTTTTGGGTCCTATCCGATTGAGGATTCTCAAAGAAATCGACCGGGTTGTTTTCTTCGATGATCTCTCCTGCGTCCATGAATATCACGCGATCGGCAACCTCTTTAGCAAAGCCCATTTCATGTGTCACACAAAGCATAGTCATGCCTTCCTCGGCGAGTTCGACCATTACATCCAGTACTTCGCGAACCATTTCCGGGTCGAGTGCAGATGTTGGCTCATCAAAAAGCATGACTTTAGGGTTCATACACAAAGAGCGAGCAATCGCCACGCGTTGTTGCTGACCACCAGACAACTGACCGGGATACTTCTCCGCTTGGTCTGGAATTTTTACACGTTCCAGATATTTCATCGCAACTGCTTCTGCCTCATCTTTTGGCATCTTCTTCACCCAGATAGGCGCGAGCGTACAGTTTTCCAGTACGGTTAAATGAGGGAAGAGATTAAAGTGTTGAAAGCACATGCCCACTTCTCGGCGTACTGCTTCAATGTTCTTTAAGTCTTCAGTTAATTCCGTACCAGAGACGTAAATGCTGCCTGTTTGGTGCTCTTCAAGACGGTTAATACAGCGAATCATCGTTGATTTTCCCGACCCTGATGGACCACAGATAACGATTTTCTCGCCGCGCTTAACGTCGAGGTTAATATTTTTTAGTACGTGAAACTCACCATACCATTTATTCATGTCCTTCAATTGGATCATGTAGTCTTGTTGTTGCGTCATAATACGTCCTTGATCTTGATGAGTTATCGTTTGTGACCGGTATGAAGTTTGTTTTCAAGCCATATCGAATAGCGCGACATGCCAAAACAAAATACCCAAAACACTAACGCGACAAATACATAACTTTCTGTAGCAAAACCTAACCATTCAGGGTCGGTATTTGCTGCTTGTCCTATACCGAGTACGTCAAACATGCCAATGATGAGTACCAAACTGGTGTCTTTAAACAAACCGATGAAGGTGTTCACGATAGAAGGAATAGTAATCTTTAGCGCCTGTGGCAAGATAATCAGCCCAGTCTTTTTCCAGTAACTTAACCCAAGCGCATCAGCGGCTTCATATTGACCTTTCGGAATGGCTTGTAGACCACCGCGTACCACTTCTGCCATGTAAGCGGAGGCAAACATAACCACACCTATAAGGGCGCGAATCAGTTTATCTGTCTCTGAGCCTTCAGACATAAACAATGGAAGCATAACCGAAGCCATGAACAAAACCGTAATCAGAGGAACGCCACGCCAAACTTCAATGTAGACGGTACAAATGCTGCGAATGATCGGCATCTCTGAACGTCTACCAAGCGCAAGCACCACACCAATTGGCAATGAAACTACGATACCAACTAGCGCAATAATGAGCGTAACGAGTAGTCCACCCCACTTGTGTGTATCTACCACTTCTAGTCCAAAGACACCACCGTATAAAAGTCCAGCGATGATGAATGGGTAGATGTTTACGAAGAAAAGCCAAATCCACATCCGTTTCGGTGTCTTCTCATACGCGAGTAAAACAGTAAATATGGCTAATGTGATATAGAACAGGCGAGGGCGCCATAGTTCGGACTCTGGATAAAAACCATACATGAACTGCTCCCAGCGCACGCTGATAAATACCCAGCAAGCACCATCTCGGCTACAGTCGTCGCGCGTTGAGCCAATCCAGTCTGCGTTAATAAACGCCCAATCCACGATATACCATATTGCAGTTACGACAATATACGCAAGAATGACAGTAACAATGGAATTGATAGGGCCATTAAATAGATTTTTCCGCATCCAACCAACGAAGCCTACAGTATTGGCGGGTGGCGGGAGATCCGGTTGAAATTGATGAGTACTCATATTATCTCTCCACCAGCGCGACTTTACGGTTATACAAGTTCATTAATGCAGACGTAATCAGACTTAATGTCAAGTACACGCCCATCGTCATCGCAATGATCTCAATCGCTTGTCCCGTTTGGTTCAGGGTAGTACCAGCAAACACAGAGACAAGATCTGGGTAACCAATCGCCATCGCTAACGATGAGTTTTTGGTGAGGTTGAGATATTGACTGGTTAAAGGTGGAATAATAATTCGTAACGCTTGAGGAATGACAACAAGCTTTAAAGTTTTCGAGCGTGGTAAGCCTAGCGACATCGCTGCTTCGGTTTGACCATGACTAACCGCATTAATACCAGAGCGAACAATCTCAGCAATGAAAGAAGCTGTATAAACACTCAATGCCAAAAGTAGCGCAGCCAATTCAGGAATAATGCTAATACCACCTCGGAAGTTAAACCCTTTTAGTTCAGGATAATTCAGTGAAATTGGCATACCAGCAAGGAAGTACACAACCAATGGAAGGCCAACAACTAAACCCAAAACTATTCTTCCCATTGGGGTTTGTTGCCCAGTGAGACGTTGCTTATTATTCGCCCATACATTAATTAATAAGCTTGCGATTACCCCGAAGATTAACGCGGCAATAACGTAGCTACTGCCGGGTTCCATAGTCGGTGCAGGGAAATATAAGCCACGAACGTTCAGGAAAATAGCTTCACCAAGACTTAAGCTTTGGCGTGGTGAGGGTAATGCTTGAAGAACAGCGAAATACCAGAAGAATATTTGCAGAAGAAGGGGGATATTTCGGAAAGTTTCGATATAAACTGCCGCTAAACGACTAACTAACCAGTTAGAAGAAAGGCGGGCAACCCCCATGGTAAAGCCAATCACAGTAGCCAGAATAATACCTAATACGGAGACTAACGCCGTATTAAGAAGGCCGATGATAAATGTTCTACCGTAAGAGTACGTTTCATCGTATTCAATTAGTGTTAACCCAATACCAAACCCGGCTTCTTGATTCAGAAAACCGAAGCCCGTTGCAATACCACGAGCATCTAAGTTATTGAGAGCGTTGTTTACAATCGTGTAAAAGAAAAATACCAGTGCAGCAATGGCAATGATCTGGAAAATAGCAGAACGAAAGGCAGGATTATAAATCAGGCTCTTGCTTCCGCTTGGTTTGGACATCGTACTTGGCGATGCATCTTGTGTCGGTTTCATACAGCGATAACCTCAAACCTTAGTTATAGATATCGGCCTGTATAAAGAAGTTTCGTCCTTGCTGGCTAAAGAATAACGCTCCATGTCTGGTGACGTACGAACCTTTAAAGCCGTTCCACCAAGCGAGCGCTTTTCGCCATCCAATGAGCGATCCTTACTCATACAGTGAGATATAATCAAGAAAAAGGGCGGCATGAACCGCCCTGATTAACTCTTTCTATCGGATTGGTGGCGCGTACATAAAGCCGCCTGCATTCCATAGCGCATTAACGCCACGAGAGATTTCTAACGGCGAACCAGTACCGACTGTACGTTCGAAGCTTTCACCATAGTTACCAACTTGTTTGATAACCTGGTAGCCCCAATCGTCGCGGATACCCAACCCTTTGCCTTTAGGGCCATCAACACCAAGGATACGTTTGATGTTTGGATCTGTTGACTTCAGCATTTCATCCGCATTCTTCGAACTAATACCGTATTCTTCAGCGTTAATCATCGCAGACAATGTCCACTTAGCGATGTTAAACCATTGATCATCGCCTTGACGAACGACTGGACCTAGTGGCTCTTTAGAGATGATTTCTGGAAGAACGGCCGCAGAGGACGGATCTTTCAAATTCAAACGCAGTGCATAAAGGCCAGATTGGTCAGTTGTTAATACGTCACAGCGTCCCGCATCAAAACCTTTCGAAGTTTGCGCCGCTGTGTCGAATACCACAGGTTTGTACGCCATGCCTTGGTTGCGGAAATAATCTGCAAGGTTTAGCTCGGTTGTTGTACCTGATTGAACACATACCGACGCACCATCAAGCTCTTTAGCACTTGATATACCAAGTTCCTTCTTCACCATAAAACCTTGACCGTCGTAGTAGTTCACACCTACGAAGTTTAGGCCCAGTGCAGTGTCACGGTGGAGAGTCCAGGTCGTGTTACGGGAAAGCACATCAATCTCACCAGATTGAAGCGCAGTGAAACGTTCTTTTGCGGTTAGGGGTACATATTTAACTTTCGTTTTATCCCCAAGAACGGCTGCAGCCAGTGCTTGGCAATATTCTACGTCGATACCTTCCCATTCGCCTTTTGAGTTAGGGTTAGAGAAACCAGGTAGACCGGTACTTACGCCACAAGTAAGAAAACCTTGTTTTGTGACTTTGTCCAGAGTAGTGTCTGCTGCTTGAGCTGATGTTGCCATCATCGCAGTAGAAGCCGCTACGACGGAAGCAAGAACTGTGAGTTTATTTGCCATTTGTATCCTTCCTGTATGATCCATGTTTAATCAGGAGTGACCTGAAATAACGTGTCCAATTCGTTAGAGTTATCGTCCTACGTGATTGATTTTCGAAGAAACGGCATTCGATAGATCAACCAGTTATAAGCGTAGGAAAGGATCTGTTAATTCTCAAATATATAATTTAAATGAAGTTTTGAGAGAACTTACAAAGTGCCTTGAGATTTAGAATGACGAAATGTTAATTGTTTGTAAATAGTGCAATTCATGGACAATTTGGTGCATCAGAACAATCAATAGAAGAGTGAACAATACAAAAGAATAAAAAGTTGTTATTAAAACTGTCATTAGCTGAGCAAGGTGAAGTTCAGTAAAAATTCAAACAAAAATTATTTGTGATACCGAAACAGGGTGATGAGCTTGCCCCATTTTTGGTAGCATGGTCTACAACAGCTAATTAGAGTAATCATGGATTGAAATGCGATATTTTCCTCTGTTCTTAGATTTAATTAATAAACCCGTTCTCGTCGTGGGTGGCGGTGAGGTGGCAAGCCGAAAGGTGGAAGCGTTGCTAAAGGCTGGGGCGGATGTGACTATCGTTTCTCCGACGTTGGTTGATTTTCTGTCTAAGCTTGCTTCTGAGCATCAACTGCGCTGGGTACAACGTTTCTATTCGAGTGACATTGTCACTAAAAACTTTGTTCAAGTGTGGGCGACGACAGACAATCCTGAGCTAAATCACCAAGTGTACAAAGATGCCAAAGAGCTAGGCATCTTGGTTAACGTTGTGGATGATAAGCCTTATTGTGATTTCATCACGCCGTCAATGATTAATCGTGGCCGCATCCAAATCGCTATCTCTAGTGGTGGAGCTTCGCCAGTTTTAATTCGAAACATCCGTGAAAAACTTGAATCGATACTGCCACAAAACATGGGGTTGATGGCGGATTTTGCTAACTCAAAGCGAAACTCAATTAAAGAGGCGCTGCCTAGCGTCGATTTACGGCGCAAGTTTTGGGAGCAATTCTTCTCGAATCCCGAGGTGGAAAACGCGCGAGATAATCGAGAGTTAGAAGCAATTTACCAAGCGACCATGGCAACACCTATAGATGAAAAGGGAAGTTGTACTTGGATACATGTTGGGAAAGATGTTGAGATGTTGCCAATAAAAGCCGTACGCTATATGCAACAAGCGGAGCTGGCTCTGTACTCAACTCGATGTGAAGCGAATGTGTTAGAACTAATACGAAGAGATGCAGAAAGAGAAGCTTTCTCGAGCGCTGCTGAGCTTTCGGATATGCTGGCCAAGGCTAAAGCTGAAAAGCTTCGAATTTGCGTGTTCATACCACAAGGAACGAGCGAATTCGTATTGCTGCAAGGGCAGGACTTAGTTATCTAGCAATGCCAAATGCTAAAAATGGATACGTAGTTCGTTACACAAAAGCCAATAAAAAACGCCAGCGCATAATCCGCTGGCGTTTTTATTTACTTCTCAGATTGATTAGATTGATTAATCACGAAAGTTGTTAAACTGGAATGGGATACCCATCTCTGCTTCACGAATCGCTGCCATTGTCGCTTGCAGGTCGTCGCGTTTCTTACCAGTAACACGTACTTTGTCGCCTTGAATAGAGGCTTGTACTTTTAACTTTGCGTCTTTGATAAGTTTCACTACTTTTTTCGCCGTTGGAGTATCAATACCTTGGCGGAAAAGCAGAGTTTGGTGCCAGTTTTTACCAGTAACGTCTGGGTCTTGTGCATCCATTGCGTTCGCGTCAATGTTACGCTTCGCTAAGTGGCCGCGTAAAATGTCGCGCATTTGCTTAAGTTGGAAGTCACCTTCCGCAGACATTTTTACGTTTTCTTCTACTAGCTCAAAGCTCGCATTTACGTTGCGGAAATCGAAACGAGTAGACAATTCACGGTTAGCATTATCAACGGCGTTACGTAGTTCAACCGTATCGATTTCAGAAACAATATCAAACGATGGCATGAAGATTCCTTGATTATTTTGTTATAGGGACTTTCGGGACTTAACAGCGCTTGCCAGCATATCTAGCATTGTAGCAGTGTCTTCCCAACCTAGGCACGGATCTGTAATAGACTGACCATACGTTAGGTTATTGATGTCAGTCATTGGCTGATTGCCTTCAAGAATAAAGCTTTCGGCCATGATACCCGCAATACGAGTGCTGCCTGACTTAATTTGGTTACAAATGTCTTGAGCTACGTCGATTTGTTTTCTGTGTTGCTTCTGACAGTTTGCATGGCTGAAATCCACAACCAAACGTTGTGGCAATCCAAACTCAGCTAAAGCATCACATGCTTGTTTGACTGATGCTTCATCAAAGTTAGGGCCTTTTTCTCCACCGCGCAGAATAATATGACCGTAAGGGTTGCCACTTGTGCGGTAAACCGTCATTCGACCGTTCTTATCTGGCGAGTAGAAGTAATGCGATGCTTTCGATGCGCGAATTGCATCAATTGCAATTTTTACGTTGCCATTTGTGCCATTTTTGAAACCAACTGGGCAAGATAGTGCCGACGCCATTTCACGGTGAATTTGTGATTCCGTTGTGCGAGCACCAATCGCGCCCCAAGTGATCAAATCCGCGATGTATTGGCCAGTGATCATATCAAGAAACTCAGTAGCAGTCGCAAGACCAAGCTTGTTGATATCCAGTAGTAGTTTACGAGCTTTATGAAGACCAGCTTCAAGTGCGTAAGAACCATCTAGGTTAGGGTCCGTAATCAAACCTTTCCAACCAACTACTGTACGAGGCTTTTCAAAGTAAGTACGCATCACGATAAACAGTTCGTCTTTGTACTTGTCTTGGATTTCACTCAGGCGAGTGGCGTAATCAATGGCAGCTTCAGTGTCGTGAACAGAACACGGACCTACAATCGCAAGAAGGCGATCGTCTTCACCCGATAAAATGTTTTCAATCTGACGACGAGATTGAGCGATACGGTCTGCAACGTCATCCGTAATAGGATGTACACTACCTAGCTCTGCTGGGGTAGGCATTGGACCCAAAGGTTGGGTTCTCAATTCATCTGTTTTTATAGGCATGTTATAGCTTTATTCTCTATTGCGAAGGGGTAAAGATAACGGAATTACAGGCAGGAATAAACCGTTTCACGGGAATCTTCGCCAGGAAATACCGAATTGTATACAAAGGTGTAGGTATTCATTTAAATGACTTATGTATAAATGACAAAACTTGATCATTAAATCAATATATATACATTTGAATTTATAACCATTTTATCTATCTCGCTGTAAGGTAATCTAAGTAACTGCGATAAACTTCATACCTCACGGGTGACGCCGTCACTTCCTGAAGGTTAAATAACTCGTGAGATCGAGCTTTTGTTAACATTTCTTTGACATCTATTTCTTTCGTTGATTAACTGGTCTGACTAGATTGGTAAGGAGACCAAAATGTTATCAGCTCTACGTCGTGCGAATTTGTATCTAAATCTGTTTGGCTTTTCAAAAGTGCCGCTGATTTGGCTTTGCCACCCTAAAATCATTGCGATAGATAGCAAGCATGTTGAGGTTCGTATCCCATTGCGCAGAAGGACGAAGAACCACCTGAATAGCATGTATTTCGGTGCTTTAGCCGTTGGCGCTGATGTTGCTGGTGGTTTTCTTGCTATGAGTAAAGCGCAAGAAAAGGGAGAAGCGATCTCGCTGGCATTTAAAGGTGTGAAAGCCGAGTTTTTAAAGCGCCCGGAAGCCGATGTGCACTTTGTTTGTAACGATGGTCATGTCATTGATGAGATGCTCGAGCACACCTTGGCAACGGGTGAACGAGTAAATCGTGACGTAAAAATTGTCGCGCTGTGTCCTAACTTACATGGTGACGAGCCAATGGCTGAATTTTCGCTTACTCTTTCGATAAAAAAAGCAGCCCAACAAAGAAAAGAGGCTGCCTAGTGGTTTGTGGCTAGTTTGTTTAAAGGCGTTGGCTTAATTGAGTTCAATCTTCTCGATAGAGACGATTTTGGAGCGATTTAAGACCACTTTCCAGCGGTAATAAACAGGCTCATCGGTGTGGTTGTCCTCTTTGACAATCACATTGAGCAAATGACGTTTCTCTACTGACTCTTTGGTTACTTGACCTTCATTTAAACGGTAAACTCGGTTTGAGCTTTTATCCATCAAGCGGATGATAGGGCGCAAACTGATGTTCAATGTTTCTCTCGTTTGTTCGTAACCACTCAAGAAAAGAGAGGTCGCCATTTCGGTTTTCTCGTGATAATGAAGAATCTGCTCTTCACGTTGAACGACGCGTTTTTTACGTATTCTTTGAATCTTATCCGGCAAGCTACTTAAGGTACGATAATCGAGCCACTCCAATTTTTTGCCAACCACTTTTTTCGTCGTTGGATCAACGTACTTCTTACGCCATTTTGGTTTGCCTTTACGGATCCATCGCCACATGGCATCGCGTAAATCATCTTTAAAGATTTCTCGTAAAGCGTAAATAAAAGACATCGCGATAATGAATGAGGCAGAAATTTCCCCCAGATAATCGCGAGCGAGAATCACGGTCGAGGTCACGACAACCATCACTAAACCGGTTGCAATACCTTTGATAGCGCGCTTAATGTTGTTACCCATCGATATGGTTTCTTCACGAAGCACGATAGGGTGTTCAATCAATCGCCTTAGCAAGCGCATTTTGTTAGATAGGCGAGTAACGTCTTCAACGACTCTTGATGAGTTGTATTTGTTGAGTTTACGATGGGCTTGCTCTTTCTCACATAGCGTGATCAGACGCTTTTTGATCGTGCCATAGTCGCCTTCACGTGGTAGATGGGCCACCAGTGACAGGAACTTTTGCTCGGTATACCAAGACAGATAGTTATCGATGTTAACGTAGTAGCGTTTTAAGTTCTCTTCATAAGGAATAGAACGCCGCAAGCGCTTTAAGATCTCAAGCGTGAGCTCGATAACTTCGTCCACTTCATCTTCCGTTACGGAGTTGTTCTCATGCTTGTTTAAACTTGCTACCGCTTTGTCTAGCGCGATAACGTATTGGTAAGCGAACAAACTCAAACTTACTCGGTATTGCTGATTCGACAGGCGTCCACGTTTGGCAAGTCGACTGTGTACTAGCGGAAGAAGGATTTCAGTACTGTAATAAGATCGTTGCTGTGTGATTGAGGTGTAATAAAATTCGGATTCACTGATGATATCGGCGTTTAAACCAAGCTCACCAGGTATAAAAAAGTAAATATCTAGGTCGACACTTTTGCTCTTTGCGAGTGCATGACTGATTTTTAATGTTATTGAGTCTTGTTTATCGACGGTGACCAAAGAAAGCTCCTGACTTTGCTAAAGCATTCTTAACTTATGCGTTCCGTTGAGCAGGTAAGTATAAGAGTGCTAAAAGAGTGACTGGGGCATATAGCTGAACGACAACAGCATAACAGAGCACTATGCTTTTCTCTCTGATTTTCTTGTTAGTTTAGGTATAATTCCACGTAAATTTAAAAAGAGACAAAATCAATGATTAAAATTGGTCAAATTAACAGCTTAGAAGTCATTAAAAAGGCTGATTTTGGCGTATTTCTGGATGGCGATGATTACGGTTCTGTTCTACTACCTAGTAAGTATGTACCAGAGGGTACTGAAATTGGTGAGTATGTAGACGTATTTCTGTACTTCGATTCAGAAAGCCAACTTGCTGCGACCATTGAAAGACCAATTGCCCAAGTGGGTGAGTGGGGTTTAATGAAGATTGAGGGTGTGAATGCGACAGGTGCTTTTGTAAATTGGGGCATCAAAGAAAAGGACTTACTGATTCCTTTTAGTGAGCAACGCACTCGCTTCTCTGCCGGACAAACCATTTTAGTGTATGTTTATACCGACAAAGCGTCAGGTCGCATTGTTGGTACGACTAAGTTCAATAAATGGTTAGATAAAACTCCAGCGAATTATGAAGTTAACGAGCAAGTTGATTTGATCATCGCAGAGCGTAGTCAACTTGGTTATAAAGCTATCGTTAACGGTAAGCATTGGGGCATGATTTTCCCATCGGATGTTTTTGGTAAGCTTTACATCGGTAAAAAGCTGAAAGGCTTTATTAAGCACATTCGTGAAGATGGCAAAATCGACCTTGCTCTACAAAAAGTCGGTGTGGCGAAAATGGACGATCTTTCTAGTAAGATCCTTGACCTGCTAGAGAAGAAAGGCGGATTTTTGCCTTTGAATGACAAGTCGTCTCCTGAAGCGATTTTTGATGCTTTCCGCACAAGTAAAGGGACTTATAAAAAGACCATCGGTGGCTTATACAAGCAGGGTAAAATTGTCATTGAGAAAGACGGTATTCGTCTAGCGTAGTCCTAACTCACGTATAGCGGATCTGCAGCCAAAAAAACGGCCCAAACTTTTCCTTTTTTTGGGCCTAGGGGAAACGGCTCCGCAGAGCCTGCGCTAAACTTGTCCAACAATAATTTTGTTGGTGAACATAGAGAGAAATGCCACATCAAAGCATTACTTTGATACAACTAGTTTAGTACAGCGTATCCGGATCGCTAGCGAGCCCAGTTGCTTTCATACTTACGAATTAAAAAGCCATCGCAAATACGATGGCTTTTCATTTATTTATGATTCGCTACTTCTTTAAAATAAGTTCTTATCTCGTACTAATTCGCGAGGAAGACCATTCTTTATTCGGTTGCTTACCCACTTGCCAAGGCCAATAACTGCGCCTTGATAGGTGACAAGTACTTCGCCTTTACCTGTTTTCATTCCCTCAGGAATGGTTTGTGGGCGAACATCACGCCCCATGTACCATTCGCGCGCTTCTTCAATACTGAGTTCAATGGCGTTGCTTTCAGAACCTGTCGCCAGGGCAGTCGCGACTTGGTGTTGCCAACGGTAGCCATTTTTATGGGCTTCCGCGATCTTTATACCCATACGGGAGAAGCGTAATTCGCCGATCATCGCTTCTAAAGCATTAGGGAACAGCCAGACATCTTTATCGCGAAGCCATACAGAACTGTCATTTGGAAGTTTAATACCTAACGCGCTTTGGAGTTGTTGAGCAATTTCTGTCGATTCTTTTTTTGAAGTTTTAGCAAAGGGGAATTTCCCCATGCGCTTTTTGACTTCTGGCGCCTCAACAGCAGCCAGTTTGCGAATTCTTGCAACAAAGAACCCTTCACAGTCGTAGACCTGCGGGAAAATATGCAAAAAGCCTTCTTCAGTTAGAGCTGCCTCTGCGTTTTCAAACAAGTTCTCAAGGCTTTCAAACTCTACAGCATCCCCAAAGGTTTCTTTCAAGTGATGACAAACTTGTTGGTTTTCTTCTGTACTGAGCGTACATGTTGAGTAAACCATCACACCACCGGGCTTTAATGCATGGAAGGCGCTTTCAATAAGATCTTTCTGCGTGTCAGCGATGTCGAGTACGGAAGCTTGCGTCCAGTTTTTCATCGCATCTTCGTCTTTGCGAACGGTGCCTTCTCCAGAGCAAGGCGCGTCGAGCAAAACCGCATCAAATTGTTCTGGTAGCCAACCGCCAAAAACGCGCCCATCGAAGTTACTTAGTGCGGCGTTACGTACCCCACAACGTTCTACATTAGCGTGCAGTACTTTTACACGACTTGCGGCGTATTCATTGGCCACAAGTACACCTTTGTTGTTCATTAAAGCTGCAATTTGAGTGGTTTTTGAGCCGGGAGCGGCTGCGGTGTCTAACACGGTATCGTAAGATTCATCATTCATAAACAGAGCAGATACCGGCATCATAGAACTGGCTTCTTGAATGTAGAATAAGCCAGACATGTGTTCTGCTGTGTTGCCTAATGGTACAACTGACTCATCCGCTTCAATCCAAAAACCTGTGTCACACCAAGGCACGGGAGAAAGCTTCCAGCCTTTTGCTTCTGCTCGTTCTAGAAACGCTTCAACACTGATCTTCAACGTATTAACTCGAATACTTTTGCGCAGTGGCTTTTGGCACGACGCGATAAAGTCTTCCATGTTGAGGTGAGCAGGAAGGATAGTTTGGATTTTTTCCAGAAACGCGTCTGGGATGTAAACATTAGGATGCAATGTGGGATCTCGTTTGCAGAATTTGTGGCAAATAATATACGAAAGCGAAGCAGAAACGAATAGTGACAAGGGCCGAGCAATAAAAAAGAGCAGCGATTGCTGCTCTTTTAAAGTGATCAAACTTCAATTGTACGTGAATTGAGCTTTATTCTACGGCTTAGGAATCGCTGTACGCCATTGAGTCCAACCTTCTTCAGCTTGTGAATACAAAAAGAAAGATTGCCCACTCTTTGCCGCTGGTGGAATAGTCGATTGCTCTGGCGTTGAAAACGCAATTCCTCCGCGAACTAAACTATCAAAGGTTCCCGCTTTGATGTTAGCGCCGGTAAGCCCGATGGAAACATCTACTCCTGAAACATTCCAGAACACACTGTTTTGACGAACGAGGTAAGCGTATTCAGGCTGTATTTTGATAGTTGTGACGATGCGATCAGCAAATTCTCCTAGGATTACGTCGGTCACTTGGCCAACTTCCATCTGGCGGTAAAGAATAGGTGTACCGACTTGTACTGAGCCTCTTTGTTCACTTTGTAACGTAAACATGATTCCATGCACGCGTTCTGAACTATTTTCTAACTGAAAATCAAATTTGGCTTTACCTTTACCTGGTTCAACACTGATGGATTTCGACACCAACGCTCCGAGGTTTTTAACGCCACCTAAACCAATTTCTGGTTCAGTTAGCCAAAAATGTGAACCTTCAACCGCAATGTTTTCTACGTATTCAGGTAGGATCCTTGCAGTGACTTCAACCATGTTACGACGAAAATTCGGTACAACCAGAGTGATTTCACCAACTTTAACACCTTGATATTCAATCGGCATTCCTTTAGCAATCTCTTGCGAACCGTCGGTTTCTAAAGCAATGACGCGCCCAAACTTGCGAGCGGTTTTTTGATCAGAATACAGCTTCCAGTTTTCTCCGATTTTGTTTTCAACGCCTGGCACGGAGTCAAAAGCGATGCCACCTTCGATTAACGACTTCAAAGGGTGTGCTTTCACACTGACGCCAGCTAATGATGCATCTATCTCAATCCCTGAACGATTCCAAAAAACGGTTTTTGGCGTTACAAGATAAGCGAAGCGGTTTTCGATAGTAGCCTTAATTAGTACTCCGCCATCAACTAGTTGGAAATCGGAGACGTTACCAACTGGAAGATTACGATAGAGTAGAGGACTGCCTTTGGAAATCGGCGGCAATTCAGAAGCAAATAGTGTTAGCGCCCTAGAGCCACTTTGATTGTACTGCGCCAATTCAGCCAATGATTCATTTTGGAACAGTTGATACTCTTTTTGAATATCTTGCTTGCCTTCGCTCACAAAACTAATTGACCCAGTTAACAACTGCTTTGCTGGAGGAACGGTAACGCTGAGCCCCGATTCAGTTAACTCTGCTGATGCACTGCCGGTTACATAAAAACGATTGTTTGATTTGATCAGATGTTTATATTCATGGTCAATCAATACATCCATAAATACTTCGTGTTGTGATTTTTTATCTTCCTTAACTAGGCCCACTTTGATGATTGAACCAACAACGATGCCTTTATAAAGTACATTGGCACCGCTATCTAGGCCAAACGAATTGTCGGATACCAAACGAATCGCGATGGACTTTTCTTGCTGTTGGTTAAACACGTTTTTACGAATGGCAGTAAAGCGGCGAGAGCGTTCACCCGCGCCCGGCACGATCGTTAAGAAGTTTCCTCGCACTAAATTAGCAATGTTTTCAACACCAGAAAGGGACACCTTTGCTTCTTCTAAGACAAATCGAGTACCTGTCGTCAGCATGTCACTAAAAGCGGGTTGAATTGCCGCTGACGCCAATATCACTTCTCGGCCTTCGGAAAGGCTCAAGTCCGTAACTTGGCCAATTTCGATTCCGCGATACATAATTGGAGCGCCTTCTCCGCTGATCTTGCTGTCATCAGGTAGGACGATTTTAACCGCGATGCCTCGACCAGCAGTTTTCAAATCTTTATACAAACGGAACTCGGTGTTCTCTTCTACAGGTTCACCATCATCCGGAGAGTCGACGGCGATGGCGCCACCTAGTAAGGCACTCATGCTTTCTAGTCTTACATCGACACCTTCAAAACCGATGCTGGCACCAATTCCACTGACGTTCCAGAATCGACTGCGGTTGTTAATGATATGTCGGTATTGATCCTGAATGTTGGCTTGAATAGTGATAGATTTTGCATCTTCATCTAGCTGGTAACTGTACACTTCACCGATTGGGATTTTCTTATAAACAATTTGAGAGCCAACCGATACACCACCTAAATCACGGCTTTTGAGCTTAATATTCAAACCTTGAGAAACGCGTAAATCTGTTGGGGCAGAGTCTAACGCATGGAATGTTGTCTCAAACTCTTGACCATCTCCGGGTTGAATCGAGATGTAGTTACCTGAGACGAGCGCATCCAGTCCGGAAACTCCCGTTAGGCTAGCTGTTGGTTTTACTAACCAAAAGCGTGTTTTATCGTTCAGTAACTTTGCAGCTTCAGGATAGATATCAGCATCGACATAAATACTGCCGAGATCTTCGGTGAGGTTAATGTCTCTTACCATGCCGACTTCTAATCCTTGGTAACGGATAGTGGTTCGGCCGGCGACAAGACCAGCGGCATCAGAAAAATAGATTTGCACTCGTTGTCCTGCATCGTGTATCGACTTCACAACAAGCCAGCCAGCTAAGACCATGGTCAAAATTGGCAACAGCCAAAGAGGAGATATGCCTTTACTCCGCTTTACATCTGGTACGTATGACGTTTGAGAACTGTTCTGATCACTCATTCATTGACTCTTTTTCTGATTGTTTTGGGCTTGTTTGGTCCCAGATTAGCCTTGGATCAATACTTTCTGCTGCAAGCATGGTCAATACAACGACAACACCAAATGCTACCGCGCCATATCCTGGTGTGAAATCCAGTATCTGACCACGATCGACTAACGTCATCATGATAGAAATAACAAACAAATCCATCACAGACCATTTACCGATCCATTTAACAACAAAGTAAACCATCATTCGTTGTCTCTTAAACACCGAACGTTTGAATTGGATGCAAAGCATGATGTAGGCGAGCCCAAGTATTTTAATCACCGGGACAACGATACTGGCAACAAAAATGATCGCAGCGATTCCATACATGCCGCTTTTTACCAAACCAGCCACGCCTGAAAAAATAGTGTCCTCCAAACGCTTACCATTGGTAAGCAAGATGGAAATAGGGATCAGGTTAGCGGGGAAGATGGCGACCGTTGCTGCGATGAGGTAAGCCCATGTTTTCTGAATGGAGTTTGGCTTGCGATGATATAACTCGTGATGACAACGCTGGCAATGGTCACCTTTAGGCTGGGACAAGTGGCATTCATGGCAATGCACATCTTTATGCTCAAAAGCATATAAACTTTCTGGTTTCCAAGCTTCCCAATAACGACGCACGCTGATTCTTGAAACTAACAAAACGGTAAATATCTGCAAAAGAACCAGACCAATTAACCCTGGACCGACGAAAATGTCGGAATAATCTTGGAGTTTAAAACAGGAAATGGCGATGCTAACTAAGAACACATCTAACATAACCCAATGCTTCAAATGTTGAATTAGCCACAGTGAGATACGAAGCCCACGGAACCATCGTTGATGTAAAGAAATATGCGCCGTTACCACTGAAACACAAACCGTCAGTGGCGCAAGAGAGCTACAAAATAGAATGAGCAATGAAAGAAGAACAAATCCTTCTTCCATCAATGTGATCATCCCTGAAGGTAGGGTTGCCGGAATCATCACACCAAAGAGTCGGATGCTAATAAAGTTAAAAAAGTGCGATGGAATAAATAGTAGGATGCAGGTTATCGCGACGGCTAGATTACCAGAGAGGCTAGGGCTACCTCCGCGATATAATTGCGTACCACAACGAGGGCAGTGTGCATTTTTGCCATGGGGTAAGTCGACGATGTCGACAGGCAATTCACAACCTTGGCACAAACGTACGTTATTGGGTTGCATGGCGTGCTTAGACAGAGAGGTCATAACGACCTCTCTAGCTTGAACGATTTAAGCGTGGGACTGTATGCCCCCATATAAGGTTTGATATAAGCCTTCTTGCTCAACTAACTCACCATGAGTACCTGTTTGCGTCACTTTCCCATCTTCAAGCACGTAGATCAAATCGGCTTGTTTCACAGCGGATAGTCGGTGCGCAACGATTAATGTTGTTCTACCACGTAAGAACTCGGTCAGTGCTTTGTGTAAAGCCGCTTCAGTAGCGGTATCTAGCGCAGACGTGGCTTCGTCTAAAATAACAAATTGAGGATTACTCAGCACCATTCTAGCAATGGCAAGCCGTTGTCGTTGACCTCCTGACAAACGAATGCCATTACGACCAACTTGAGTATCCAAGCCGTGGTTCAGTTGAGAAATTACATCATGCAGCTGAGCCACTTCAAGCGCACGCCAAAGTGACATTTCGTCAAAATTCCCACCAAGCGTTAGATTATGCCTCAAGGTATCGTTAAATAGTATAGGTTGCTGTAATACCACGGCAATTTTGTCGCGAATTACTTCAAAACCAATATCTTCTGTTAATTCATCATTAAAGCGAATGCTACCGGAGTTTTGACGGTAAACCCCAATAAGTAATTGTATCAAGGTTGACTTACCACCGCCGCTTGCACCAACCAACGCCACTTTCTTTCCTGCCGGCATATGTAAAGAAAGATTATCTAGGACTTTGTTTTCATTATTGTAAGAGAAATTAATGTTTTCTACTTTAACATCAACTTCTCTACCTTCTTTGAAAGGATTTACCTTAGGAACCGGTCTCTGCTCTTCTTCTAACTCTAATAAGTCGTTGATGCGTTTTAATGCGGCTTTAGCGCTGTACCAAGAAAACTGAATCCCAAGCAACTCTTGAACAGGAGAAAGCATGAACCATAGGTAACCAAAAACGGCAAATATTTGGCCAATAGTAAGGTCACTGAACATGACCATTAACATTGCGACAGCTCTGAATAATTCAAAGCCGATCAAAAAGAGAAGAAAAGAAACGCGACCAGCCGCTTCAGATTGCCAAGCATACTTGTCTGCATCAACGCGAACTTGGTTCGCACTGTCTTTGAGTTGCTGGAGAAATTCTCGCTCTTTATTGGCCGCGCGTAGTTGGTAGATTCCATCTAATGTTTCAACTAAACGGTTTTGGAAAATTTCAAAAGAATGATTTTCCTTCCGTTTCAGATGTTTAACCATACTGCCTAGTTTACGTGAGAAGTAAATGACAATAGGGTTAACTAACAGGATAAACAGACCAAGTCGCCAATCGAGCCAAAGTAGAACGATAGCAGTACCAATAACAGTCAGAAAACTGATAACGAATTTTGCTAACGTAGAACCAATAAATTTATCAATGGTCTCAATGTCAGTGATAAGGTGTGCGTTGATTCCTCCGCTACCTTTGGTCTCGTATTGTCGGATGCTGATACGGCCGAGTTTGTCGATCATTTTACTGCGCATCTCAAACGTGATGGTTTTTGAAACAAGCGTAAATTGTCGGCTTTGAAGGATATTTAATCCTTGGCTCGCAGCTCGCATAAGAACAACCAAGAACAGGGTGAAGAAAATATAGCCTGTCGGAGTGTGCCACGCTTCAGGGAGAATGGCATTCATGGCATCTAAGCCTTTTGCAGGTTGGTCCAATAAGACCTCATCAACCATCAAAGGCATGAGGAGGGGAATTGGAACACTAATCAAGGTTGCAAGCACCGCTATCAAGTTCGCTATGATCAGCTTGGACTTGTGCTTTTTTACTTGTGTTATCAACCAAGAACGGCTAATAGTGTCATTTTTCAGAAGCATTGTAATTGAGAATAAGTCCTATTATAAAGTAGGGCTGCATTTTAGCGCCATACATTGAGAATGGAAGCTTTTATAGTAAGTAGGAAGTTAATATGAACTTAGAACAATACCAAAGACTAACCAAACAAGCTGTTGCTCTAATTGAGTCTGAACCAGACTTTATTGCGAACCTAGCAAACTTGAGCTCATTGCTTTTCATGGAACTTGACGATCTTAACTGGGCAGGCTTTTACCTAACAAAAGGTGAAGAGCTTGTTCTTGGTCCGTTCCAAGGAAAACCAGCTTGTGTTCGTATCCCAATGGGTCGAGGCGTCTGCGGTACTGCTGCACAAACTAATACTATACAAAGAGTATACGACGTTCACGAATTTGAGGGGCATATTGCGTGCGATGCAGCGAGCAATTCAGAAATTGTGATTCCATTTTCTATTAATGGAAAGGTGGTTGGTGTACTTGATATTGATAGTCCAAGTATTGGCCGATTTAATGAAACAGACGAAGAAGGTCTCACTCATTTCATGGTTGAAGTAGAAAAGCTGCTTAATTCACACGCGAACGACGCATAAATTAGCCTTCGAGTGTGGTTTTTCCTTGGCATGTCACTATAATACGAGAATATTTTTTCTTAATGCTCGCGGAAATCCGCTCAAATCAGGACCCCTCATGACTGAAAAGTTAAAAAACAGCAAAGAAGTTATTGCATATATTGCTGAATGTTTCCCTAAGTGCTTTACTTTAGAAGGTGAAGCAAAACCTCTGAAAATTGGTATTTTTCAAGATCTTGCGGAACGTCTAAATGAAGACGAAAAAGTAAGCAAAACACAGCTTCGTGCAGCGTTAAGACAGTACACTTCATCATGGCGTTACCTACACGGTGTAAAACCAGGTGCAGTACGTGTAGACCTAGATGGCAACCCTTGTGGTGAGCTAGAAGAAGAGCACGTTGAACACGCGAAAGCGACACTTGCAGAAAGCAAGGCGAAAGTTCAGGCTCGTCGTAAAGAACAAGCACAAAAAGCTCGTGAAGAGGGTAAGGCGAAAGCGAAACCTGCGGCTAAAAAGCCTCAACAGCCTCGTCGTACTAATAAACCAAAAGTACAAAAACCAACTAAGCCTGTAGAAACGCGCGCTCTAAATGCTGATGAAATCACAGTAGGTAACGCAGTTAACGTGAACATGGGCAAAGGAAACATGGCAGCGACCATTGTTGAAATCAATAAGGATGATGTACGTGTTCAACTTGCTAACGGCCTACAAATGGTTGTGAAAGCGGAGCACTTGCGCGCATAAAGGAGATACTCCTACGCATGAATTGCCGTTCAAAAGTGACCCTGATTGCTGCTAGCTTATGGCTAGCAGCATCAGCTCAGGCTCTTGAAGCCAAACTACATAAAGATGACCTGCCGGTTCTTTCTCCTGAAGTTCAGCATGAAACAGCTAGCAAACGAGTCACCTCGCGATTTACCCGCTCTCATTATAAGCACTTCAGCCTCAATGATGATTTCTCTAAAGCGATATTTGAACGCTATGTAGAGTTGCTTGATTACAATAGAAATATTTTCACTCAAGCAGACATCGATTCATTTAAAAATTGGTCAGTAGAGCTTGATGATCAGCTTAAATCGGGCAACAACCAAATTGCTTTTGATGTTTACAACCTCTCAATGCAGAAGCGTTTCGATCGTTTTGCTTATGCGTTAACTTTACTCGATGAAGAGATCAAGTTTGATACCGATGACGAGATAGAGTTAGACCGCTCTGAGGCCGCATGGCCAAAAGACGAAGCAGAGCTTAACGAGTTGTGGCGCAAGCGTGTGAAATATGACGCGTTAAATCTGAAACTGACTGGCAAAGAGTGGCCAGAGATTAAAGAAGTTTTAGAGAAGCGTTATAACAACGCGATGAAGCGCATCACACAGACCAACAATGAAGATGCATTTCAGTTGTATATGAATGCCTTCGCGCGACAGGTTGACCCTCATACAAGCTACCTTTCTCCACGTAATGCCGAGCAATTCCAATCGGAAATGAACCTTTCTCTAGAAGGCATCGGCGCCGTTTTGCAAATGACAGACGATTACACAGTAATTCGTTCACTTGTTGTTGGCGGTCCGGCATCAAAGAGTAAGCAACTTGGTGAAGGGGACCGAATCACTGGTGTTGGACAAAACGGTGAAGAAATTGTCGACGTGATCGGTTGGCGTCTGGATGATGTTGTTCAGTTAATCAAAGGCCCTAAAGGCACAAAGGTTAAGCTACAGATCTTGCCAGAAGGTAACGATGCGAAGAGTTACATTGTCACAATTGTTCGTGACAAAGTTCGCTTAGAAGATCGTGCGGTTAAGTCAGAAATCATCGAAAAAGACGGTAAGAAGATTGGTATTTTAGAAGTACCAAGTTTCTACGTCGGCTTATCGAAAGACACCGATAAATTACTAGCTGAGTTGAAAACCAAAAACGTTGACGGCGTAATCGTTGATCTACGCAACAATGGCGGTGGTGCGCTAACAGAAGCAACGGCATTGACAGGTCTATTCATTAAAGAAGGCCCTGTAGTTCAAGTCCGTGACAGCTATGGCCGCATCAAGGTGAATGCCGATACCGATGGAAAAGTGAGTTATGATGGCCCATTGACGGTGTTGATTAACCGCTACAGTGCTTCAGCATCTGAAATTTTTGCAGCGGCAATGCAAGATTATAATCGTGCAATCATCTTAGGTGAAAACTCTTTCGGTAAAGGTACAGTTCAGCAACATCGTTCACTGAATCATATTTACGATCTTTTCGATAAAGAGCTAGGTTATGTTCAGTACACGATTCAGAAGTTTTATCGTATTGACGGTGGAAGTACGCAAAATCGTGGTGTTGCACCAGATATTTCGTACCCAACGCCAATAGAGGCTTCTGAAACAGGTGAAAGTGTTGAAGACAATGCTTTACCTTGGGATCAGATTGATAAAGCACAATATCAAACGTTTCCAAGTAACGACGCCTTAGTTGAAAAACTTACTGCTCTTCATAACAAGCGTATTTCTGATGAAATGGAGTTCCGCTTTATCAATGAAGACATCGAGAAATATCGTAAAGAAAAAGACGATAATACTTTGTCTTTGAACGAAAAAGTTCGTAAAGCTGAATCGGATAAAGCGGAAGCCCTTCGATTACAACGCATAAATGAACGTCAAGTTGCTTTGGGTAAAAAAGCATTCAAAACATTGGATGACATACCAAAAGACTACGAGGCTCCTGATGTTTATTTAGATGAGTCTGTCGCGATTATGGTCGATCTACTTAAGCAGGAAAATCAGTCATAATAACTGGCAATTTAGAATAAAAAGAGTGAGTCTTTCAGATTCACTCTTTTTTTATGCCTTTTTGTCTTCCGCTGTCTCGATATCGAGCAAGATATTCGCTTATTTTCCCCCAATAATTTACGTGATCTACATCTAAAATTTCGCGAAAGTGAGGACTACTGGCTAAGCTAAAAGAAAACGATAAGGATGCCGATATGAAGTGGTTCTTTATTTTACTTAGCTTTTGCTGCTTTAGTGTGTTTGGTGGAGAAAACACCAGAGAAGATGAATTAAGTCACTTTGACACGCCGTTTCTCATCGGAGACTGGTATTTGATGAACCCAAACCCCGAAGAGTCGGCTGAAAACTTTCGTGCGATCAAACTCTCATTAGGTTCTGACTACAGCTTTTCTATTGATATTCAAAAGAAAGACTATTCCGTTGACCATTGGGAAGGGCTGTATAACGCAAATGAAGACACCATCGTTCTTGGTTTAAACACCGACGAGCCTCAAATTTATGCCTATCGCAACAACCATAATACGCTTGATCTTAATGGTGTAACGTTCACTAAAGGATTATCTAATTCACTTGCAGGTATTTGGTCCAGCTCTCACGTATCTGGCGACGGTCTTGTGGCCAACAACATTAATCAGATGGATTTGATACTTCAACCTGATTTCGTGTTCATGTTTAGGGTTTCGAACGAAGAAGGGGATGAGTCCATCAAACAAGGTGTGTTTTACACAGAAGATGAGTTTTTGGTTCTGCTGTATGAAAATGGCGAGCATGGAACCACGTATAAGCTCAACAAGAATGAGCTAACGATCGAAGATTCCAATGGTGATATGTACGCCGTACTCAATAGAGTTACGCCATGATGCCTTTAACATGCGCCAAATTACGCGTGCGTACGGTAAGTCATTAATGTTGTTTAAATGTTAATCAAAAAACGGAGCTAGAGCACTAAAAGCTCCGTTTTTTGATGGAAAGACTTGTATTCTGATACCACAACCCCTACAAATAGCTTATATAGTGATACCAGAAATGCATTTTTGATCATGCAGTCTGGTATTTTTGTTGTTCGACATACAAGGATTTATGCTCATGTCTCAAGCTCCCCAGGCCAAATATCGTAAAGATTATAAAGAGCCATCTCATGCGATTACTGATATCGATCTTACTTTTGATCTATATGACAATGACACAATCGTTACGGCGGTATCAAAAGTTGCTCAAAAAGGCGATACAACAACGCTAGAACTCGATGGCGAAGGGCTTGAGCTACGCGCTGTAAAAGTAAATGGTGAGGATTGGGCTCATCACGAGGTGAAGGAGTCATCGCTGGTACTGACCGATCTTCCATCCGAGTTTGAACTTGAAATCGTCACCAAAATTGATCCTGAAGCGAATACAGCACTCGAAGGTTTGTACAAATCAGGCGGCGCATTTTGTACTCAGTGTGAGGCTGAGGGCTTTCGCCGTATCACGTACTATCTAGACCGTCCGGATGTTCTAGCAAAATACACAACAAAAGTGATCGCAGATAAAGCTGCTTACCCATATTTGCTGAGCAATGGTAACCGAATTGCAGAAGGCGATGCAGAGAACGGTCGTCACTGGGTTCAATGGCAGGATCCGCATCCAAAACCAGCTTACTTGTTCGCCCTTGTTGCAGGCGACTTTGATGTATTGCGTGACAAATATACAACGATGTCAGGTCGCAGTGTTGATTTAGAAATCTTTGTTGATAAAGGTAACTTAGATCGTGCAGGTCATGCGATGACATCGCTGATCAACTCGATGAAGTGGGATGAGGAACGCTTTGGCCTGGAATACGATCTGGATATTTACATGATCGTTGCTGTTGATTTCTTCAACATGGGTGCAATGGAAAACAAAGGCTTGAACATTTTTAACTCAAAATATGTTCTGGCGAACGATCAAACTGCGACAGATCGTGATTATTTAGGCATCGAAGCTGTGATAGGTCATGAGTACTTCCACAACTGGACTGGCAACCGTGTCACTTGTCGTGATTGGTTCCAACTAAGTCTAAAAGAGGGCTTAACCGTATTCCGTGACCAAGAATTCTCTTCTGACTTAGGCTCTCGTGCTGATAACCGTATTGATAACGTACGTATTATTCGTGGTCCTCAATTTGCGGAAGATGCAAGCCCAATGTCTCACCCGATTCGTCCTGACAAAGTCATTGAGATGAATAACTTCTACACGCTAACGGTGTATGAAAAGGGCAGCGAAGTTATTCGCATGTACCATACACTCCTTGGCGAAGAGGGCTTCCAAAAAGGAATGAAACTTTATTTTGAACGTCACGATGGTACCGCCGCGACGTGTGAAGACTTTGTTTCTGCAATGGAAGATGCCACCGGTGTTGATTTAAAACAGTTCCGTTTGTGGTACAGCCAATCGGGTACACCAACGCTACGCGTAAATAGCGAATACAACGCTGATGCAAAAACTTACGCACTAACGGTAGAGCAATTTACGGAGCCGACGCAAGACCAAGCAGAAAAACAAGCGCTGCATATCCCGTTCGATATCGAGTTGTATGATTCGAAAGGTCAAGTTATCCCACTGATGAGTAACGGTGAATTTGTTCATAACGTGCTGGATATTAAACAAGATAAGCAAACGTTCGTATTTGAAAATGTCGAAGAACAGCCAGTGCCATCTTTGTTGCGTGAATTCTCGGCACCAGTCAAATTAGAATACGATTACAGCGATGACGAGTTAGTCTTCTTGATGAAGCACGCAACGAACGATTTTGCTCGATGGGACGCTAGCCAAATGCTATTGGCTAAATACATTCGTCAGAATGTGAAAAACGTTCAAGCGGGACAAGAAGTATCGCTTTCTGAAGGTGTGATAGATGCTTTCCGCGGTGTGCTGTTGGATGAAACGCTTGAGCCAGCTTTCATTGCTCAAGTTTTCTCTATGCCTTCAATCAATGAGATTACTGGTTGGTACCAGCAAATTGATATCGATGCCGTAGATAAAGTGCTAAACAGCATTACAGTGTCACTTTCTAAGGAATTAGAAGATGAGCTAAGTGCGACTTATCACACGCTTAAGCAAGCAGAGTATACGATCGACCATGCTGCTATTGGCAAGCGTGCTTTACGTAACCGTTGCCTTCAGTACCTAGCACATACGGAAAAAGGTAATGATTTAGTCAACGCGCAGTACGCATCTGCAAATAACATGACAGATACGATTGCTGCGATGAGTGCTGCAAATAACGCTCAGCTCGAGTGTCGTGAAGCACTTATGGCTGATTATAGCGATAAATGGAAGCACGATGGTTTGGTTATGGATAAGTGGTTTGCACTTCAAGGTAGCAATCCTGCAGAGGATGCTCTTGAAAAAGTAAAAGCAACCATGAACCACGAAGCATTTAGTTTGAAAAATCCGAACCGTACGCGCAGCTTAATTGGCTCGTTCTTAAGTGCGAACCCTGTACGTTTCCATGATACATCCGGCGTAGGTTACCAGTTTGCCGGTGAAATTCTTCGCCAACTAAATGATTCGAACCCACAAGTAGCTTCTCGAATGATTGATCCTTTGCTTAAGTTCCGTAAATACGATGAAGCTCGCCAAGCAATGATTCGTGCAGAACTTGAAAAGCTCAAAGCAATGGATAATCTTGCTAAAGATCTATTCGAAAAAGTGACTAAAGCACTAGACGAATAGTAAACAACACAATAGGGTGGTCATTAAGACCACCTTATTTGTTTATGTCACTTAGTTTTAACTTCATGAACTATTACTACTTCAATCTCAACATTTCATATCAAACGTTTTTATCTCATTATTCTGGTGCGGCAAGTGTTGTTCAAGTTGTCACACACAACGGTTTGCGTTTGCAGTTACCCGCCGCGAGATTTAGACCATTTCTTAGTCAATTGGGCGTTAGAGGCCAGTTTAGACTAACAACTGACCAAAATAATAAGTTTCTTAAGTTAGAAACTCTGTGATGTATTGTATTTGCAGAGAGTTAAATAGGAATCTTAGTCACAGAATCGGACATTTCACCTCTTACCACTACGATTAGTTGTTAAACATTTGTAATTATGCTTTTACAATGGGCACATGCATTACCTATGCTTAGTTTCTAAGGTAACAACCTAGCTACTAAGTCCCCCTACAAAACAACAATTCTAATGTGGAGTGTGAATATGACCGCGCGTGAAAATGTAGTGCCGGTTCTGCTTGAAAAGGTTTACCAACTGATTCAAGACAAACTCGAGCTTTCTCACCAAACGCTTGTAACTAAACTTGCTCAACACTTATTCAGTAACATTGCTGATGATGATCTAATTCAGCGAAACGAATCCGACCTTTATGGTGCTGTCGTTAGCCTTTGGCACCATATCAATGAAAAAAAACCAGAAGAGATTTCGGTTCGAGTATTTAACCCGACCGTAAGTCGTCAAGGCTGGCAATCCACACACACAATCGTAGAAATTGTTGTTCCAGATAGTCCATTCTTAGTGGACTCAGTCAAAATGGCTTTAGCGCGTTTGGATCTTGTTTGTCACCTAATGTTGAATAACCCAACACAGATTCAGCGTGATAAAAAAGGCCAAGTTACAGACGTAAACGGTGAGGGTGGTGTTCTTCAATCACTTTTCCACATAGAGGTAGACCGCCTTACTAGTAAAGACGAGATGCAAGCGCTTAAAGAAGAGCTGTTAAGAATTCTATCTGATACTCGCTTAGTCGTTGATGACTGGAAGCAGATGGTTGATAAGCTTAAGTTTGTTACTGATGAACTTGAGAAAAATAAAGATCGTGTTTCTATCCAAACTGATCGTATGGATGAAACGATCGCATTTCTTCGTTGGCTAGAAGATCATAACTTTACCTTTATGGGTTATAAAGATTATGACTTAAAAGAGGTCAATGGTGATACCGAACTTGTTCCTGCTAAAGAAAAAGGACTAGGTCTGTTTGCTGATGACAAGCGCGTGCGTAGCGTCAAGCTCTCTGAATTATCAGATTCAGCGCGATTAGAAGCGAAAAAACCATACGCTCTGATCATCACCAAAGGTAACAAAGCATCTCGTATCCACCGTCCAGCTTATACTGATTACATCGGTATTAAAAAGTTTGATAAAAACGGTAAAGTAATAGGTGAGCATCGCTTTACTGGTTTATATACCTCCGCTGTTTACAACCAAGCGGTACAAAGTATTCCTCTGATCCGTGAAAAAGTTGACCGTATCCTTGAAGCAAGTGGATACCGTCACGGATCATACTCATACAAAGCATTGCACAATATCTTAGAAAACTACCCACGCGACGAGTTGCTTCAAGCTAATGAAGAAGAGCTGCTTGAGGTGGGAATGGGTGTTGTACAAATGCAAGATCGTGACTTGCTGCGTTTGTTTGTTCGTAAAGACCCATTTGGTCGTTTCTTCAGTTGCATGGTTTATGTCACTAAAGATCGTTACAACACAGAATTGCGCCGTCAAACTCAACGCATTCTTAAGCAGTACTTTGGTTGCGAGCAAGAGGTTGAATTTACAACGTACTTCTCAGAAAGCCCACTAGCGAGAACACATTACATTGTTCGTGTAGACAATAACAACATTGACGTAGACGTGAAAAAGATCGAGCAAAATCTAATGGAAGTTTCTACCTCTTGGGATGACAGACTAAAAGAATCCATCATTGCTAACTTTGGTGAAAGTAAAGGCCTTCCTCTTTCAAAAGAATATATGAGTGCGTTCCCTCGCTCATACAAAGAGGACATGATGCCAGGTTCTGCGGTTGCAGATATCGAGCGCTTAGAAGCGTTAAGTGATGATAATAAACTTGGTATGTTGTTCTACCGACCTCAAGAAGAGGGAGCAGATTCCAAAGCTGTCCGCTTAAAGTTATATCATCGCGATGAACCAATTCACCTTTCTGACGTAATGCCGATGTTGGAAAACCTTGGTTTGCGTGTGATTGGCGAATCGCCATATGAGATCGAGAAAAACAACGGTCAGACCTTCTGGATCCTTGACTTCTCTATGCTGCATAAGAGCGAGAAAACCGTTGACCTTCGTGAAGCTCGTGATCGTTTCCAACAAGCATTTGCTGCCATTTGGGCGGGTAATCTTGAAAGTGATGGTTTCAACCGATTGTTATTAGGTGCGTCTTTATCTGGCCGTGAGATTTCCATTCTTCGCGCTTACGCACGATACATGCGCCAAGTCGGCTTCCCATTCAGTCAGCAGTACATCGAAGACACGCTAAGCCACTACCCAGACTTAGCGACAGGTCTAGTCAAGCTGTTCACCAAGCGATTTGATCCGAAACACAAAGGCAGCGAGAAAGGCCAAAACGATCTAATTAAAAAGCTAACAGAGCAGTTGGATCGTGTAGAGAGCTTGGATGATGATCGTATTATTCGTCGTTATATCGAAATGATCATGGCGACGCTTCGTACCAACTACTACCAAGTAGACGAGAATAAGCAGCCTAAGCCTTGGTTATCTTTGAAAATGAAGCCAAGCGATATTCCTGAGATTCCGCAGCCTGTACCTGCATTCGAGATCTTTGTTTACGCACCAGATATTGAAGGTGTTCACCTTCGTGGTGGAAAAGTGGCTCGTGGTGGTTTGCGTTGGTCAGATCGTCAAGAAGACTTCCGTACGGAGATTCTTGGCTTAGTGAAAGCGCAACAGGTTAAGAACACTGTAATTGTACCAGTGGGTGCAAAAGGCGGCTTCGTTTGTAAACGCCAGCCATCTCTCACCAGTCGTGATGAAATTTTTGCGGAAGGTCAGCGTTGTTACAAACGCTTTATCCGTGCACTGCTTGATGTGTCAGATAACATCATTGAAGGAGAGGTGGTACCACCACAAAACGTTGTTCGTCACGATGAAGATGACCCATATCTAGTAGTGGCTGCCGATAAAGGCACAGCAACCTTCTCAGATTTGGCAAACTCTGTTTCTGCAGAATACAACTTCTGGCTAGGTGACGCATTCGCTTCAGGTGGTTCAAACGGTTACGATCACAAAGCAATGGGAATCACCGCAAAAGGTGGTTGGGAATCTGTTAAACGTCACTTCCGTGAAATGGGCATCAACTGTCAGACCACTGATTTTACTGCAATCGGTGTAGGTGATATGGCAGGTGACGTGTTCGGTAACGGTATGCTGTTATCGAAGCATATTCGATTGCAAGCTGCGTTTAACCACATGCACATCTTTATTGATCCAAATCCAGATTCAGCCAGCAGCTGGGAAGAGCGTAACCGCTTGTTTAATCTGCCAAGATCAAGCTGGGAAGATTACAACAAAGACTTGATCTCTCAAGGTGGTGGCATCTTCTCTCGTCGATCAAAATCGATCCAGTTGACGCCAGAAATTCAGAAAATGTTAGGTACTAAGAAAGCATCTTTAGCGCCTAACGATCTGATAAAGATGATCTTGAAAATGAAAGTCGATCTGCTTTGGAATGGTGGTATCGGCACTTACGTTAAATCATCGACAGAAACTCATACAGATGTTGGCGACCGTGCTAACGACATGCTGCGCATTGACGGCCGTGACTTAAGAGCCAAAGTGGTTGGCGAAGGTGGTAACTTGGGTATGACTCAGCTTGGTCGTATCGAATACGCACTAATTGGCGGTCGAGTGAACACGGACTTCGTTGATAACGTAGGTGGCGTTGACTGTTCGGATAATGAAGTCAACATCAAGATCTTCCTCAATGGACTGGTTTCAAATGGCGATCTTACGGTTAAGCAACGTAACCAAATTCTAGAGTCTATGGAAGACGAAGTGGGTGAAATTGTCTTGGATGATGCTTACCGTCAGTCGGAGTCGATCTCTGTTACTGAACAGCAAGGTGTTGGCATTGTTAAGGAGCAAATTCGATTCATCCACACTATGGAGAAAGCAGGGTACTTGGATCGTGCTCTCGAATACATTCCTGATGATGAAACGCTAATCGAGCGTGAAAAACAGGGACTAGGTCTGACTCGCCCTGAGCTATCAGTGTTAGTTGCCTACGGTAAAATGGTACTTAAACAGCAACTTGTTACGGATGAAATCGCAAATGATGAATTCCATGCAAAACAACTTGTTGAATATTTCCCAAGTGCGTTACGACGTAACTATAAAGATCAAATGGTTAATCACCCACTGCGAGCTGAAATTATCGCTACAGCATTGGCTAACCAGATGGTTAATGAAATGGGCTGTAACTTCGTTACTCGTTTGCAAGAAGAAACTGGTGCAAGTGTTGTCGATATTGCCAACGCTTACAGTTCGGCTAGAGAAATCTTTGATTTAGAAGAAATCCTCAAGCAAACTCGCAAACTTGATAACGTTGCGACAGCGCAAGCTCAATACGAAATTATGTTTTACGTGCGCCGAGCACTGCGTCGAATTGCACGCTGGTTGCTTCGTAACCGTAGCGGCAAATGCACGGTCGGTGAGTTGATTGCTATCTACAAGCAAGATGTCAATGTTATCACTGAAACCCTAGACACTATGTTAGTTGAGTCTGAAGTTGAAGAACACAATGAGTTGGCTCAAGGTTGGATAGAGAAAGGGGTTGAAGAGAAACTCGCTCACCAAGTTGCCCGCTTATCAAGCTTACAATCTGCACTGGATATTTCATCAGTAGCAAGTGAAACAGGTAAAACGGTTGAGCAAGCATCGAAACTCTACTTTAACTTGGGTGACCGTTTATCGTTGCATTGGTTCTTGAAGCAAATTAATAGCCAAGCCGTTGATAACAACTGGCAAGCACTTGCTAGAGCGGCATTCCGTGAAGATCTGGACTGGCAACAACGTCAACTTACCGCTCAGGTACTGACTTGTGGCTGCTCAACCGAAGAGCTTGACGTGATGGCTGCGCTAGAAGATTGGATTGAAACTAACGAGCAATCGTTGCACCGCTGGGAGAGTATCTTAAACGAGTTCAAAGTTGGCTCAGTACACGAATTTGCTAAGTTCTCTGTAGCACTTCGAGAGCTAGTACTTTTAAACCTCAACTGCTCATCGAAAGAGTAGTGGAATAATCAAGTCATAAGTAAAAGCCTCGTTATTTAACGGGGCTTTTTATTATCTATTATTCACATTTGGAACGAAAATAGTTACATTGTCACATTTAATTGAAATTAAAACAGAGTGAAATCGATTGCTTTTAAGCGGTTAGTTACGATTTTTATCGCAGAAACTTGATTGTAATTGTTTGTTTTATATTTAAAAATCTTATAAAGATATAGGTTTTTACTTATTACGTTCATTTTCATTGAATTACGATGAAAAACGGTAAATAATATTGTCCCGTTTATACGGGGCTTTTTTCTTTCGGAGGCACAATGCTTTACCGTCTAGCCAGAACTGGCTTTTTCCAACTCGATGCCGAGAAGGCACATGATCTTGCAATCAAGAACTTCCAACGCTTTAACGGCACACCACTTGATCTCTTTTACCGCCAACAGTTACCAACTCGTCCAGTTGAGTGTATGGGTCTAACATTCCGTAACCCTGTTGGTCTTGCGGCTGGTTTAGATAAAAACGGCGAATGTATTGAAGCATTTGATGCCATGGGCTTTGGCTTTGTCGAAGTCGGCACTGTAACGCCACGACCACAACCAGGTAATGATAAACCACGCTTATTCCGTTTAGTGGAAGCAGAAGGGATCATCAACCGCATGGGCTTTAATAACCTAGGCGTTGATAATTTGATCGAGAATGTTAAACGAGCAAAATTCAATTGTGTTCTCGGAATTAATATCGGTAAAAATAAAGATACGCCAATTGAGAAAGGGGCAGAGGACTACCTGATTTGTATGGGAAAAGTGTATGAGTATGCTGGCTATATTGCAGTAAACATCTCCTCGCCAAACACTCCAGGTCTTCGTTCACTTCAATATGGTGAAGCGCTTGATGAACTGCTTTCCGAATTAAAAGCGAAACAAGCGGAGTTATCAGAGAAGTACAACAAGTATGTCCCGTTAGCATTAAAGATTGCGCCAGATTTAAGTGACGATGAAATCTGCCAAATCTGCGATTCTTTATTGAAAAACAATATAGATGGTGTGATCGCGACTAACACAACTTTGGATCGCACGATCGTAGAAGGGATGAGACACGCCAATGAGGCAGGTGGCTTGAGTGGTCGCCCTGTGCAATCACGCTCTACGGAGGTCGTACGTAAGCTTCATGAAAAGCTTGGAGACAAACTTCCAATTATCGGTGTTGGTGGTGTAGATTCCTATGTTGCGGCCAAAGAAAAGATCATGGCAGGCGCTAAACTTGTTCAAGTCTACACTGGCTTTATTTACCACGGCCCAGGTCTCGTACGTGATATTGTTAAGAATCTTTAACATATACATTAAAAACTACTGAAAAATCAGTACCTTGACCCGTCCTGATATGGGTTGACACTTTTTAACTAAAACGCTCGATGTACTTCATCGGGCGTTTTGTATTTTAAA
>NZ_JAWOSW010000029.1:0-47445 GCF_033338535.1 Vibrio sp. Vb2131 | reverse complement strand
CCACTTATATTAAGCCCCAGTCGAAAGACTGGGGCTTTTTTCGTTTTGGTTCCCCGACTTACCTTAAACCCACTTTCATATTGAAACCTTGCATCGAGAGGCCGGCTTCCCTCTGGCGATGCTTTCTAAGCCCTGTTATGAGTGAAGTGGAACTCAGTTTTGTGTGGTTTCTACTGAACCGGGTCCTAGTATCGAGCGCTAGTTCTCAGCCCTTGTGCTTACTTACCAAAGCTTCCTTTATTATTACCTGGAAAATTTATTCACTAGGTTATGTTATTTTCGGGGGAGATTTCTCTGCTTTAGATGTTTTGATTTAGCCATAGGCGCTTATTAATATAAACTCAGCGCATTTAAAACTTTCCAAACATGGATTTTGTTTTGTCGACCTATTTAAGCCAGTGTCTTAAAGTATATTCGCTACTTCTTCCCTCTAACCCTCTCCAACCTTCAAAGCCACCACTACGTACGTATAACGTGAGCGGTATAGGTGCTTTCATAGCTGTGTTTGCTGAGTAAGCAGTTCACCTGGCACATTGACTGAGGAAAAGTCTTCTTTCTGTGGACCTTCGTGTAAGTCACGATAGTTTTAATAATTATCTGGTACTTTTTATTCTAAAGGTGTACGCTTCACATCGAATATTTTTTCAACAGTAAATCATGTTATATCTCTTGTTTAAAAGCTTTGTAAGAAGGCTGAACTCCATGCAAAAAACGCGATGAAGTGTTGCTCGGAGTCTTAAATTAATCTTCATCAGGTGTTTTATGTGTGGGTAGCTTCGCTGAAGTTATACGCAGGAGCTTGTACACCTGATAAAAGAGAAGAGATGGCCGGTGATATTTCATCATCGGCCTTTTTGTATCTGTTAAGCAGCTACAAAGCATTACCCAGTATTGAAATAAGGGCCGGTATTGATCACCGGCCCTTTTTTATTTGGTTGAAAACATGAGTATTTTACAAGTTAAAAATTTGTCTTATCAGATAGCTGATAAGACGTTATACAACAACGTGACCTTTCGTATTAACGTGGGAGAGAAAATAGGTATCACCGGAGCGAATGGTGTTGGAAAAAGCACCTTATTGAAACTGCTTTTCGGTGAATTATCTGCAGATAAGGGCTGCATTGAATGGTTACCAAACCTTGAGGTGGGGTATTTAGAACAACATTTTAAGATCGATAATGTGCTGACAGTTCATGAGTGTTTAAAGGGCTCTTTTGAGAGTTTATACGCTGCAGAGCAAAAGCTTTGGACTTTGTATCATGCGATGACCGAGTCTCACTCTACATCTCTTTTAAGCCAAGTCGCTCGGCTACAGGCATATTTAGAAGATGAAGACTTCTATGCAATTAATACCAAAATTGAACGAGTTGCTGTAGGTCTTGGTATTTATCAATTTGGCTTAGATACACCGCTTATCTCGCTAAGTGGCGGTCAAAGGCACAAAGTCCTTTTAGGCAGGTTGTTACTTCGCAACCCCGATGTGTTAATTCTTGATGAGCCGACAAACTATCTTGATGCTCCGCACATTGAATGGCTAGTCACGTTTCTCAATGATTACATTGGTACCGTTTTACTGGTTTCTCATGATGTTGATTTTCTTAATCAAGTAGCGACCAGTATTTGTGATATTGATTATCAAACGGTTCGAAAATACAGCGGTACTTATGTCAAAGCAATGCAGCAAAAGCAGCACGACGGTGCTTTATTAGAAAAGCAATATAAGGCTCAGCAAAGTGAAATTCGAAAGTTAGAGAAATTTATTGCCCAAAATGGTGCAGGAGTTAACGCGAGTCTTGCTAAAGGGCGTAAGAAGAGACTGGATAAAATCGAACGTATTCAACTGAATCATGTAGAGAAAGTATCGACGTTTGACTTTGCTTACCAGCCCATTGAGCAACCGAATGTGGTTGAGGCAAAAGCGTTGATGATCGGTTATCAGCAGCCTCTGCTTCCAGTATTTGATATCACGTTAGCGCGCGGGGAAAAGTTGGTTGTTGCTGGCTTTAACGGCGTGGGTAAGTCGACCTTACTTAAAACCCTGATGGGGAAGATCGAGCCACTCTCTGGTGAGGTGGTATTGGCAAAAGGTGCAATGATTGGTTATTTTTCTCAAGATTTGTCTTGGCGCCATCCTCAGAACACGCCTGAACAGGAGCTGTGCTCTTGTGCGCCAACAATCTCAAGCAAAGAGTCACGCAAGCTATTAGCTCGCTTTGGGATCACGGGGGATAAGACGCAGCGCCACTTAGATACATTGAGCGGTGGTGAGCAAACTCGGGTGAAACTGTGTTGTTTATCGGTTCAGAAATGCAATGTTTTGCTGTTGGACGAACCAACAACACATTTGGATAGCAGTAGTAAAAATGCGCTTAAAGAGGCTCTCCAGCGCTTTTCCGGTAGCGTGATTGTGGTATCTCATGAGAAGGCATTTTTGCAATCTTGGCCTGATAGAGTTTTAGATATTTCGTTGCTCACTTGTGCTGAATCGGAAACAGAACAGGAGGTGGAGCTATGATGCAGTCCATGATCCTATTTCTCGTTGCTTTTCTTGTTGGTGCTGATGAGTTGATGCTTGGATCTATTCTTGAACCCATCGGAAATGATTTAAGTGTTCAACCGAGTCAGGTGACCTTATTTATTACGGCATATAGTTTAGCCATAGCAATTTGCGCTCCTTACTTGGGCCGTTTATCAGACCGAGTTGGGCGTATTCGTATCATGGTGCCTGCTTGCTTTGTATTTGGGGTTGCGTCTATTACGACGGGCATAGTTCATGATTTTGAACTTGCTATTGCAACTCGAGTGATCACTGGTATTGCAAGTGCAGGCATGTTGCCAATTGCATTCGCGTTAGCGGGAGACGCGAAGGGTAATAGAGCGATGCGTCAAATTGTGATGGTTCAGGCGGGATTAACGCTAGGTATGATAACTAGCCCGGCGATCGGAGCATTGTTGACCCAGCTTTTATCATGGCGTGCCGCTTTTATTATTTTGGGCGTTGCGGCTCTTCTTGTCGGTGCTATGAGCGTAGTGTTCATGAACAACAAGCATAATGAGTCCAAGAAGTCAGATACTCTGCCACCTATCACAGACGTCATTCATGTTCCTGGCGCGTTGAGGGCGATTCTAGCGATGTGTTTAGGTTTAGGGGGAGGTATTGGTGTATTTAACCTGATAGGCCTTCATATTCGAGATACCAGCGATTTGGCGCTCGGTTGGGTGGGCGCTATTTATGCAGCTCTAGGGATCGTGAGTGTGGTTGGAAATATGTGCGTGGCGAGAGCTTCTCGCTGGCTTGGTAGCTCTCGAGCCGTTATGCGAGTGGCCTTAATGGTGTGCATACCTTGTAGTGCATGGGTGTTCTCAAATGAGATGAGTACGGTGACCGCTTATCTTCCAGCTCTAGTGCTCTGGTCTCTCGCTGGAGGGGTTGGTTCTCCGGCATTACAAGCACATATCGCAAGCTTATCTGATGAATATCGAGGTGTGTTAATGTCTTTTGGAATGAGTATGATGCACTTTGGTGTCGCGACTTGGTCTGCCTTGGCGGGCTTCGCGTATTCTGTAGGCAATGAATGGGTCGCTTTCGTGGTTTCGCTATTGTTTGGCTCAGCGGTGGTTATCTTAAAGCCAGTTGGTAATACTGCACAAAGTGAGCGTTATTCGTAGTGTTTTCGTAGATAAAGAAAAGCCGTTACCTAAAAAGGTAACGGCTTGTTCCAAATACTTTTTGAAAAACGGTCTTAGTTCATGCCGTATTTCTTAAGTTTCTTGCGAAGAGTACCGCGGTTGATACCCATCATAGTTGCTGCGCGAGTTTGGTTACCGCGAGTGTACTGCATGATAGTATCTAGTAGTGGCTGTTCAACTTCAGCTAGAACTAATTCGTATAGTTCTGTTACTTCCTGGCCGTTTAGTTGAGCAAGGTAGTTTTTAAGAGACGCTTTAACAGAGTCACGTAAAGGCTTCTGAGTAATCTGGTCTTGTGACGTTACTGTAGTTACTGTTAATGCTTCTGAAGTCAGATTTTGTTCGAACATATTCGGTCTAGCTCTTCTCTTAATTATGATGCAACGTTATCAAAATAACCTTCTAACGCCTCAATTTGCAGCGGAGCTGCGTCGATAGCGTTGAAGGTACGGCGAAACTCACTTGCCTGTTCATGCTCTTTCAGGTACCACCCAACGTGCTTGCGCGCGATACGTGGACCTAAGAACTCCCCATAAAACTCATGCAGAGCATTTACATGACCAAGCATAATGGTTTTCACTTCCTCAGTTGGAAGTTCCTCCATTGTGGTGCCGTTTTCCAAATAGTGATGGATTTCCTGGAAAATCCAAGGACGACCCTGGGCAGGGCGTCCAATCATTAAAGCGTCCGCACCGGTGTACTCCAGTACAAATTTGGCTTTCTCCGGGCTATCGATATCACCGTTCGCGATAACCGGAATTGAAATCGCCTCTTTTACCGCTTTAATGCTGTCATATTCGGCCTCACCTTTGTACATACATGCTTTCGTTCTGCCATGCAGAGCAAGAGCTTGTATGCCGCAGTTTTCGGCTAATTTAGCGATCTGGACACAGTTCTTGTTGTCTGTATCCCAGCCAGTTCGAGTCTTTAACGTTACAGGAACGTCCACTGCATTCACGACCGCTTTCAAAATCTCTTCGATAATGTTTGGGTATTGAAGCAGAGCAGAGCCCGCTAGCTTCTTATTCACTTTTTTTGCCGGGCAGCCCATGTTGATGTCGATGATTTGTGCACCGTTCTCAACACTGAATTGAGCTGCGTCCGCCATAAGCTGTGGATCGGAACCCGCAATCTGTACAGAGCGAATGCCCGATTCGCCCTCGTGTACCATGCGCTGTTTCGACTTTGACGTTCCCCATAGTTTTGGGTTAGCAGACATCATTTCACTGACGGCCATTCCCGCACCATAGCGAAGACACAACTCGCGAAACGGTCTATCCGTTACACCAGCCATAGGGGCTACGATTAGATTGTTCTTAAGTTGATAGTTTCCGATTTTCAAAACGTCATCACAGTTCTGTACCAGCAAGGGCGCGCATTTTACGCATTTTTTCACTGCGTGAAAAGACTAATATTTGAGCATTTACAAATTGTTTTTGTAAATTGTATGAATTTCAAACAATTAGCTCTGAAAACCTTGTCTAGCCTTGCTTACGACCAGAGATGCGACACCATTCACTTTGCTCAACAATCGGGTCAATGTGAAGCTCGTCACGGTAATAGTTCGCAACATCTTCAGCTTGAGTGTCTAATACGCCGGACATAGCGAGGTCGCCATTTGGCTTAACTAGTCCTTTGATGATAGGTGCAAGTTCACGTAAAGGTCCCGCAAGGATGTTGGCCACAACGACGTCAGCGACGAGACCTTCAGGTTGATTTTGCGGTAAGTAAACTTCTAGTTTGTCTGCAACGCCATTACGCTCAGCATTGTCTTTTGAAGCAAGCAGGGCTTGAGGATCAATGTCGATCCCTATCACTTTTTCAGCGCCCAGTTTGATCGCTGCGATCGCAAGAATACCTGAGCCACAACCGAAGTCGATAACGGTCTTACCGCTTAAGTCCATGCTTTCTAGCCACTCAAGACAAAGTGCTGTTGTAGGGTGAGTACCCGTACCGAATGCAAGGCCTGGATCCAACATAACATTAACAGCGTCAGGATCTGGAATGTCGCGCCAGCTTGGACAAATCCACAGACGCTGACCAAATTTCATTGGGTGGAAGTTTTCCATCCATTCGCGTTCCCAGTCTTTATCTTCAAGCTGTTCTACTTTGTAAGCAAAATTGTCAGCCAGCATATTGCTCGCTTTAATTTGGTCGATGATGAAGTTAGTGTCTGCTTCTGCATCATACAGTGCCAGAATATCAGTATCGCCCCATAAGCGAGTTTCGCCAGGTAGAGGTTCGAATACAGGTGTATCCTGCGCGTCTAAGAATGTAACAGACAGCGCGCCAGTCTCTTCCATTAGCATATCGCCGATTTGCTCAGCGTTTTCATTGGTCGCGTTGAGTTTGATTTGAATCCAAGGCATTGGTTTTTGCTCTTAAAGTGAATGAAGTGGCGCAGAGTTTACCAGAACTCTACGATTTGTTTGAGTATATACCCAAATAAGCCGATTTATATGTTGAGCCGTTCGCGTACATATAAAACAAAAATGCCCACGGGAGTGGGCATTTTTTAAGACGTTTGCTTAGGCTTATTGTAAGCCAAGCTTCTTCTCTAGGTAGTGGATGTTTGCACCACCGTGTTGGAAGTTTTCGTCATTCATAATGGAGAACTGCAGTGGCACGTTAGTTTTGATGCCTTCGATGATCATCTCACCCAGTGCGTTTTTCATACGTGCAATCGCTACATCACGGTTCTCACCGTAAGTGATCAGTTTACCAATCATTGAATCGTAATGAGGTGGAACTGTGTAGCCTGTGTAGATATGAGATTCCCAACGTACACCCATACCGCCAGGAGCGTGGAAACGCTCGATCTTACCCGGAGATGGTAGGAAGCGCTCAGGGTCTTCTGCGTTGATACGACACTCAATCGCATGGCCACGGATCTTAATATCATCTTGAGTGAATGACAGAGGCTGACCCGCTGCAACACGAAGCTGTTCTTTGATTAGGTCGATGCCAGTAACCATCTCTGTTACTGGGTGCTCTACCTGAATACGAGTGTTCATTTCGATGAAGTAGAACTCACCGTTCTCGTATAGGAATTCAAACGTACCTGCGCCGCGGTAACCGATCTCGATACATGCACGAGTACAGCGTTCACCGATGTACTTACGCATTTCTTCGGTGATACCAGGTGCTGGAGCTTCTTCCACTACTTTTTGGTGACGGCGTTGCATTGAACAGTCACGCTCACCAAGGTGGATTGCGCCGCCTTGACCGTCAGCAATAACCTGAACTTCAACGTGACGAGGGTTTTCTAGGAATTTCTCCATGTAAACCATGTCATTGTTGAACGCCGCTTTTGCTTCAGCACGTGTCATTGCAATGGCTTGGATAAGGTCTTTCTCTGCTCGAACAACACGCATACCACGACCGCCGCCGCCGCCAGATGCTTTGATGATTACTGGGTAACCAATGCGCTTAGCAAATGCTTTGTTTTTCTCTTCGTCATTGTCTAGAGGGCCGTCAGAACCCGGTACACAAGGAACGCCTGCTTTCTTCATTGCATTGATAGCAGATACTTTATCGCCCATTAGGCGGATAGTGTCTGCCTTTGGACCAACGAAGATGAAACCACTGCGCTCAACTTGCTCTGCGAAGTCTGCGTTCTCAGACAGGAAGCCGTAACCTGGGTGGATAGCAACAGCACCAGTCACTTCTGCTGCAGAAATGATGCGTGGAATGTTTAGGTAGCTGTCGATACCACGAGCAGGGCCGATACATACGGTTTCGTCTGCGAGCAGTACGTGCTTAAGATCGCGGTCAGCTGTCGAGTGAACAGCGACGGTCTTAATACCTAATTCTTTACAAGCGCGAAGAATACGAAGTGCAATTTCACCTCGGTTCGCGATGACTACTTTGTCTAGCATAAGGCAAGCCCCGCTTATTCGATTACAACAAGAGGTTGGTCGAATTCAACTGGTTGGCCGTCTTCAGCTAGGATTGCTGTAACAACGCCAGATTTGTCCGCTTCGATTTGGTTCATCATTTTCATTGCTTCAACAATACATAGAGTATCGCCAGCATTTACTTTCTGACCCACTTCTACGAATGCTTTAGAGTCTGGGCTTGGAGAGCGGTAGAAAGTACCAACCATTGGAGAAAGAACTTGGTGACCTGCAGGTGTTGCTGCTGGAGCTTCTGCTGCTGGCGCTTCCGCTACTGGTGCCGCTGCTACTGGAGCAGGTGCCGCCGCTGGAGCTGCTGCGTAGTGAATTGGTGCTTGAGGGGCTGCAGTGCCATGACGGCTGATGCGCACTGACTCTTCACCTTCAGAGATCTCTAGCTCAGCAATGCCAGACTCTTCAACTAACTCAATTAGCTTCTTGATTTTACGAATATCCATCTTTTCTTTCTCTTTTATCTTGTGATTAAGACAACCCTCGTAGGGTTGCAGAGTGTTAGGGTTACTTTGCCTGTAGCTTATTGATCGCTGCAGACAGAGCAAATTCATAACCTTGTGCGCCTAAACCGCAAATCACACCCTCTGCTTTATCTGACAGGTAAGAGTGATGACGGAATGGTTCACGTGCGTGCACATTTGATAAGTGCACCTCAATAAATGGGATGGCGACGCCAAGTAATGCATCTCGCAGCGCCACACTAGTATGAGTGAAAGCCGCTGGATTGATGATGATGAAGTCAATCTTGCCATAGGCAGCGTGAATGGCTTCAATCAGTTCGTACTCACGATTTGATTGTAGGTGTTCCAGTTCTACCCCAGCGTTATGGGCTTGCTCTGTAAGAGTATCCACAACTTGAGCTAAGGTACTGTGACCATAGTGTGTCGGTTCGCGCAGACCCAATAGATTAAGATTTGGTCCGTTTAGAACAAGAATCCGTGACTTTGCAGACATTGTGTTGCTATCTTCCCTTATCGTGAGTGGAACGTTTATATTCCCAAATATACGATAGTTCAGCACGATTTTTTTGTTAAAACCGAGCAAATTTTAAAAAATCGACCAAGATTATAGCTAATTCATAGCAATTAGCAGCAATTTACTGGTCTAATCTCCTAATAGCCACTCTCGTTTCTGTAACCAAGTTAACAAAAACAACATAATTGCCATATTTTTTGTATGGCCAATTTGTGCACTAAAGCAAAAAACCGCCATGAGTGATGGCGGTTTTTAAAGTGCTTTTAAAACAGTTGGTTGAATTTATGCCAATTCTGCTTTCTCTGCGATAAGTTTATCTACAACGCTCGGATCGGCAAGCGTTGATGTGTCTCCGAGGTTGCTGGTATCACCCGTTGCAATTTTACGCAGGATTCGACGCATGATCTTACCAGAACGAGTCTTCGGTAAGGAATCCGTCCAGTGCAGTACATCTGGTGTTGCAATTGGACCAATCTCTTTACGCACCCAATCTTTCACTTCTTTGTGTAGCTCTGCTGACGGGAATTCACCATCGTTCAAGGTAATGTAAGCGTAGATAGCTTGGCCTTTGATATCATGCGGAATGCCCACAATAGCGGCCTCAGCAATTTTATGATGTGCGACAAGAGCCGATTCTATTTCAGCGGTACCCATGCGGTGACCCGACACGTTTAGTACGTCATCAACACGGCCCGTGATCCAGTAGTAACCGTCTTCGTCACGACGAGCCCCATCACTAGTAAAGTACATTCCCTTGAAGGTTGAGAAGTAGGTCTGTTCAAAGCGTTCGTGGTCGCCATAAACAGTACGCATCTGACCTGGCCATGAATCAAGGATCACCAAGTTACCTTCTGCTGCGGTTTCTTCAATGATGTTGCCCATGTTATCAACCAGTGCAGGTTGGACTCCGAAGAATGGTCGAGTTGCTGAGCCTGGTTTTAAATCTGTTGCACCTGGTAGTGGTGCAATTAAGATACCGCCGGTCTCTGTTTGCCACCAAGTATCAACGATAGGCGAGCTCTCGTTACCAATCGTTTTGTAGTACCACTCCCACGCTTCAGGGTTGATAGGCTCACCTACTGAACCCATCACACGTAAGCTTGAACGAGATGTCCCTGCTACCGCTTCGTTACCTTTTGCCATTAGTGCACGAATAGCGGTTGGCGCAGTGTAGAGAATGTTCACTTGGTGCTTATCAACCACTTCACTCATACGAGCCGTGCTTGGGTAGTTTGGAACACCTTCAAACAGAATAGTTTTGGCCCCGTTCGCTAGTGGACCATAAATTAGGTAAGTATGGCCTGTAATCCAGCCCACATCCGCGGTACACCAGAAGGTTTCACCTGGTTGATAATCGAAGACATATTTAAAGGTCATTGCCGCGTAGACGAGGTAACCGCCTGTAGTATGTAGTACGCCTTTAGGTTTACCTGTCGAGCCAGATGTGTAGAGGATGAACAGCGGGTCTTCGGCTTTCATCTCTTCTGGTGGGCAAACGTCAGAAACGTTGGCTGTTGCTTCGTGCCACCAAACATCACGGTGTTCATGCCATTCAACATCACCACCTGTACGTTTAAGCACGACGACTTTATTGATGGTTTTTACGTCTGGGTTGGTTAGTGCTTCATCCACGTTCTTTTTCAGTGGAACAGCGCGTCCGCCACGTACGCCTTCGTCTGCGGTGATCACGACTTTAGCGTCAGAGTCGATGATACGGCCGGATAGCGCTTCTGGTGAGAAACCGCCAAATACTACGGTGTGAACCGCACCAATACGGGTACAAGCGAGCATAGCCACTGCAGCTTCTGGCACCATTGGCATGTATAGACACACCACGTCGCCCTTGCGTACGCCTTGCTCTTTCAATGCGTTGGAGAATTTACACACTTCTTTGTGTAGTTCGTTGAAAGTGAGTGTTTTGTCGTTGGCTGGATCATCGCCTTCCCAAATGATGGCGACGTCGTCCCCGTGTTCTGCGAGATGACGGTCAATACAGTTAGCCGAGACGTTCAGTGTGCCATCTTCAAACCAGCGAATATCAACATGGCCAGTGTCGAAAGAAGTGCTTTTTACTTTGGTGAAAGGTTTGATCCAATCAACGATTTTGCCGTGTTCGTTCCAGAAGCCCTCTGGATCGGTTACCGACTGCTGATACATGGCTAAGTAAGTATCATTATCCGCGTGTGTATGAGTTTTAATATTTTCTTTTACCGGATAAACGTGGGCTTCGCTCATGGCTTCTCTCCTTGTGCCTTATTTCTCGGCCTTACACCAATCTAGATAAGATTTTGAATATATTTTTGTAGGGCTGTTTTTTGGTTCTAAATAACTTGGTCGTGGTAATGACGACGTTGTGCTTATAACTGTCAGTCACCGCGCGTATTTCCACAATTAGACTTTAGGATGAGAGTGATGGAAGCGCCGGGAAATCGCTGAAACAAAAGCATTTCTGGGAGCTAGGTCAACTGATTTTTATGTATACGGCGCGGTTAGGTTGGGTAAATCGCCTTTCGTTAAGCGGACAAAGACCAAAGCGGCAGAAATCGCGTCTTGCAAGGCGTCGTGTTTGTCTTGGATAGGAAGTTCGAGGTGTTTACAAATGGCATCCAGACTTAAGTCGAAATAGGCATTCGGCAAATGTCGTTCCAACTTATCGTGATAAATCTGACTGACCTCGATAAGTGGGTTAGGAAGTGGGAAGCCAAGTTGCCGCAGACAAGCAAGGTCTAAGATCTTTTTATCGTAACGAATGTGATAGCCCACAAGTGGTCGGTTGCCGATAAAGTCGAGCAGCTCGAGCAGCGCCTCTTTTTCACTGATGCCATCGACTAAGTCTTGGTGGCGAATTCGATGGATCTTGACCGAGCCTGAGTCGAGCGATTGCGGCGCGCGTAAGCGGACTTCAAATGGTTGACTGGTGATGATGCGGTTGTCGATGATCTTGGTGGCTGCAATAGTCACCAGCTCGGCGCGATTTGGGTCAAGGCTGGTGGTTTCGCAGTCAAGAGAGACGTATTCTGTTTTATCTGGCGTGCAAAACAGCGACTGATAAGGCGAACCTTTCAGTTTGTAATGCCAGTATTTGCGTTGTAACCAGTTCATTGCTTACGCCTCTGTGATTTATGAAAATCAGGGTTAATCACGAATTTGATAATGGAAGCCTAAAAATTGCTTAAATTTCTTCACCACATGTAAGCTGTGGCGAAGCAAATCACGCTCAGTTCTATCCAGTTGTTTAATATCAATGTTATTCAACGCTTCTTGCTTTTTGAGTTGCTGATTAAGACGAAGTTTAAAGAACAATTTCAGTGCTTCGTTGAGATTATCTGCCGTTTCGGATTCTAAGATGCGCTTATTTCTCAGAGCTTCAATGCGTTCAAACGTGTTCTTCTCCTCAATGGCATACTCCAAAGACAAGGCGCGAATGCCGTGTACAATTGGGAAAATACCGCCGCGTTTAATGTCCAATCCGTCTTTAGCACTTTTTACGTTGCCAAATAGAGTTAGGGGCACCGAAAACTGCAAGGCAGGGCGAGTAAAGTCAGACAATATCAACATGCGATCTTTCATTGTGTCACGAAGATGCGCCGCAATTGGAGCCAGCAGCTCGCAATTCCCAGCAACAGCATGGGCGTCACTGAAAATGGCTAAGTCCATGATTTGTTCTGGTTCGGCTTTAGCTATCCAGTGGTTTAGGGTGCTTATCCATTCTTGCTGTGTTTTGACCCATTTCGGGTTGCTAACCATCACTTTACCAGGGCAAAGTGGATAACCGAGCTGTTGTAGGGTGTGTGTGAAGGAGCGCATCACTTGTTCGCAATGAGGCCATTCCAGACCATCTTGAATAATCAGGGCATTGTCTTGATCGGTTTTGAGAATTTGCTCTCCTCGGCCTTCAGAGCCGAGTACGATCAAGCAACAATGGTCGTGCAAGGCTGGTGGTATCACTAACTCGAACGCTTTCTCGATAATTTGTTCGTTTACGGCTGAGATAAGCTCCATGATGAAGCGAGTGCGGATGCCGTTTTTCAATAAGCTCTCGACCAATTGACGTTGGCGGTTTGAGGCCAAAGCGAGCTCTTCCACGCTGCTTGCTCGAGCAATACTGAGCGTTAACACGTGAGAGTGGGTTGAGAACGCGCTAAGAATTTGGGTCATATCCAGCATGCCGACAGCTCTGTTGCCTTCACATACCATGAGGCGTTTCATTCTATTTCTGGTCATTGTGATCATGGCGTTGAATAGAAAGTCTCCATCATCAACGTGATAAACAGGAAAGCTCGCGATCTCACCCACTGGTGTGTCGAGCGCGCAACCATCTATCATCACAGAATGCAGCATATTAGTACGAGTCACTATTGCGTACGGGTGGGCTGATGGCCATTTTTCCAATCGTGGATCATCGCCATGGAGTTGAACCAATGCAGCGTCAATCCCATTTTCTTTTAAGGAACGTGTTACCTCGTTAATTGGTGTATTTGGTTCAAGGATCATCGGTGGGTGATAAATGCTGCGGTCAACTTTAGTGAGAATAAACTCCGCTAAGTTTTGCTGTTGATGGGCCGCTTCGATGAGCTCTTGCCGTTTCGATAAATTGTTATCGAAATAGGCTGCAAACTGGCCATTTTCGTTGTAAAGGGCAAGGAAAATTTCTTTCGGCAGTAGGTAAGAGAGCGTGTCCTCAAGCGCGATGTAGTGATGACGTACCTTGTCTTCAAGTAACGAGCGTACATCGAACATATCGTCGTTGGCATAATGTGCGAACACTTCCTGTTGATCGTTGGAGCGCTCTTCTACCGCGCCTTTGATCAGAATATGTAAGTGGGGGTTCTTCTGTCCGCAGGATAAAATAACATCTCGAGCTCGATAGTAGGCGACGTCCAGAGACGATCGCAGTCGCGTTTGTTGTGCTTCAGTTAAGCGATCGAACGGTGGAGATTGCATGTTAAATTTGTCAGGCATGAGAACACCCAATAATGATGGAAGGAACACTCTCTAAGTCTGACAAATTTCTTACCGGAAGCCAGACGACTTTGGTCTAAATTACGATGTTTTCGTTTGAAGATGCCAAATGTCGCAAAGTTAGTATTCCATCGAGGAAACGATAAGTTTCTTATTCTTCCCTTTTTATAATACGCATGGCGATCCATAATTCCCGGCTCGAACGTTGGTGTTCCCGTTTTAGGATATTAGTAATGTTGAAACCTTCTCCGTATGGCTGGATTTCCCAGTACTTTCTCGGATTCTTCTTTGCGTATGGCGTGTATCTGCCATTTTGGTCACTTTGGTTTAAGGATCAGGGCGTATCTTCGACAGATATCGGTTTGCTGGTCGGGTTAGGCCTTGCGACACGTTGTGTTGCCAATATCGTGATCACCCCACGAGTACACAAAGTCGAACATCTTATGCCTGCTTTACGTTGGTTGAGTTTCGCTGCCCTCCTTTTTGTTGGATTTCACTTTTTTACGGGTGGTAGCTTTTGGTTAATGGCACTAGCGACAGTGTTGTTCAATCTTTGTTGTGGACCGATTATTCCGTTGTCGGACGCGATGGCAAATTACTACGCTCGCCTGAAAATGCTCGATTATGGCCGCACGCGGCTATGGGGTTCGATCGCCTTTATCGCAGGCTCGACGGCAGTGGGCTACCTGGTGGCTGAATTTGGCTCCGATATGATCTTGTACACTGCGATGTTCGGCGTGTTTATCTCGTTGCTGTTTGCTATGCGACCGACTAACCCAATGCCTGTAACGCACGGTGGGCAAAGCGCAGAACGTCCAAAGCTGACCGCTCTTTTGACCGACAAGCCGATACTAAAATTCTTAGTGTTGGTGTCACTAATTCAGGGCAGTCATGCGGCTTACTACGGCTTTAGTGCGATTCACTGGAAGGCCGCTGGTCACTCGGAAGATGTCATTGGCTACTTGTGGAGCTTAGGAGTAGCCGCAGAAGTGGCAGTGTTTGCATTGAGTAAGCGCTTATTCGTAGGTTGGTCAATACGCGCGCTGTTTATTGCTGCTGCCGTTGGTGTAATGATGCGTTGGGGTATTACGGCGTCGACAACATCAATTATTGCTTTGGTGATTGTTCAACTATTGCATGGTGTGACTTTCGCTACCGCACACATTGCCGCGATCCAATATATCCAAAACTCCGAAGAAAATAAGATCGTAGCGTTGCAAGCGTTGTATAACGCGATTCCGTTGGGCGCATTTATCGCGTTAATGACCGTATTGAGTGGCTGGGGTTATGAGCACTGGGGACCGCTTGTGTTCTGGGGCATGGCCGCGATGGGGTTATTGGCTCTGTTCATCAAGCTTGATTCGCAAGACCCACATCAGGTGGTTGATGTATCAGACAAGCCACTTGAAACTCAGAATTAGACTTATGTAACAAAGGTTAAAAACTAAGCTTTGTCTCCTTTATCAAAGCAGTGTTAAATAAACCTCTCCCTCATGGAGAGGTTTTTTTATTCTCTTGCTTTAAAAGTAGCAAGAAAGGCAAGAAAGGATATCGGATGCAAGGATGGCTGGTGGTTCCCGTTTCTTTAGCGTATTTGGGAGCTTTATTTATCATCGCGTGGTACGGCGACATTCAGAAAAGGTGGCTAGCGCGCTGGCGGCCTTGGATTTATAGCCTTTCCATTGCGGTGTACTGTACATCGTGGACCTTCTACGGCACGGTCGGGCAGGCCAGCAGTAATCCTTGGTCTTTCTTGCCCATCTATATCGCCCCCATTTTAGTGTTTACCATCGGATGGCGCGTTTTAGCTCGGCTTATTTTGATTGCTAAACGGGAACACATCACGTCGATTGCTGACTTTATCGGAGCACGCTACGGTAAATCCCAAGGTTTGGCCGTGGTTGTTACGCTCATAGCGGTTGCGGGAATTTTGCCGTACATCGCTTTACAGCTGCGTGGTATCACTATGGGGCTTGAAATCATTGCTCCGGAGCTGGCTACTGATTTTGGTTATCAAAACGATAGCGTGTCGTGGTTTGTTGTGGTCGCATTGGCGATTTTTACGATGCTATTCGGTACCCGCCACATTGATAACACGGAACACCATCGTGGGATGATGATGGCAATTGCCTTCGAATCCATTATCAAACTGCTGGCTTTTTTAGTGGTTGGTGTCTTCATTGTTTGGTTGGCGATGAACACCGAGAATTTGAGCTTAATTGATGTTGCCGCGCAGACGTATCAGTCACCAAATATCCCGACTATATTGATTCATACTGTACTGACCATGCTGGCGATCGTTTGCCTTCCGCGACAATTCCATACGATGGTCGTGGAAAATGAACGTGCTCAAGATTTGCATGTGGCTCGTTGGTTGTTCCCCATTTATCTGATCTTAATGGGGATTTTTGTTTTACCTATTGCGTGGGTAGGTCAAGGTCTCTTGAGTGGCGCTTCGCCTGATACTTATGTCATCAGTGTGCCGATGTCGGTAGGGGCGAGTGAAATCGCCTTACTTGCGTTTCTGGGCGGTACTTCAGCGGCAAGTGGCATGGTTATCGTATCGACGATTGCCTTAGCGATCATGGTCTCGAATGACTTGGTTATGCCATTGCTATTGCGTCGCATGCGACTGACGCAGCGTAACCATCACCATTTTTCTGAATTATTACTGCGGATCCGCCGTGGTTTGATTTTAGTTTTGTTGATTGGCGCGTGGTGTTTCTATCAAGCGTTGGACACTATTCATTCACTTTCTGCTATCGGCTTTCTCTCGTTCGCGGCTATCACGCAATTCGCTCCTGCGCTGGTTGGCGGTATGTATTGGCGTCAAGGGAATAAGAAAGGTGTGTATGTTGGCCTCGCGGTGGGTTTTGCTACCTGGTTGATTACGTTAATGAGCCAAACAGACATGCTTGCCGGAGACGCCAGTAATAACTTCCTGATCTGGTTGATTACGCCACCAGAGGTATTGGCTAGCTTTGATATCGCGATTTCAGATTGGGGGATGATCCTCAGTGTGGTCGCTAATGCAGTGTGTTTTGTTGTGGTTTCTATGGCTACCCGACCAAGCCTAAGTGAGCGCTTACAATCGGCATCATTCGTTGGTACACCGCTGCCTGAAAGCGAAAATGTGAGCCTGTACCAGAGCCGCGTTACGGTTGCGGAACTGGAAATGCTAGCGTCCAGATTTGTCGGACGAACGCGAGTTAAAGCGGCGTTTCAAGCCTACTGGAGCCAGCAACGAGAAGAGTTAATGCCGAATCAGCAAGCGCCATCTTCTCTGATTCGGCATACGGAGCGTGTGCTAGCAGGGGTATTTGGTGCATCTTCTGCTAAGTTAGTACTTACTTCCGCTCTGCAAGGAAGAAACATGCAGCTTGAAGAGGTGGCGACTATCGTCGATGAAGCCTCTGAACTGTACGATTTTAGTCGGGGTTTACTCCAAGGCGCGATTGAGCATATTGGACAAGGTATTGCGGTCGTCGATAAGCAACTACGCTTGGTAGCGTGGAACCAACGCTATTTAGAACTCTTTGAATTTCCGCCAGGCCTGATTCAAGTAGGTCGACCGATTGCGGATGTGATTCGGCACAATGCAGAGCAGGGGTTGTGTGGCCCTGGTGACCCTGATGACCACGTTCGTCGCCGTGTTTATCACCTTGAGCAAGGGACTCGGCACACCTCTTCTCGGGTTCGTCCCGATGGTCGCGTGATAGAGGTGCAAGGTAACCCAATGCCAGGTGGTGGCTTTGTGATGAGCTTTACCGACATCACCGTATTCCGTGATGCAGAGCAAGCACTGAAAGACGCCAACGAGACATTGGAAGAAAGGGTACGTCTGCGGACTCGAGAATTAGAACAACTTAACAAGCAGCTGGTGGAAGCGACGCAGCGCTCGGATTTGGAATCGAAATCCAAATCACGGTTCTTGGCGGCAGTAAGCCATGACTTGATGCAACCGCTCAACGCGGCGCGTCTATTCGCTTCTTCACTATCGGAAGTCGCCAAAGACAGCGAAGCCAAAAAGCTGTCAGCACACATTGAAAGTGCTTTAGAGGCTGCCGAAGACTTAATTGGAGATTTGCTGGATATCTCGCGTTTGGAATCGGGCAAGTTGGAAGTCAACGTGCATGGCTTTGCGTTAAATGATGTGTTATCGAATTTGAATGCTGAGTTTAGTGCGTTAGCCAAACAGCAAGGTATAGAGTTCACGATGATTCCGTCCTCACTCATGGTTAAGTCGGATCCCAAACTGCTGCGCCGTGTGGTGCAAAACTTCCTGACCAATGCGTTTCGTTATAACCCGAATGGCAAAGTCGCACTCGGTGTTCGCCGCGTGAAAGGGCGAGTGCGTATTGATGTATGGGATAATGGAGTGGGGATTGAAGAAGAGAAGCAGCAAGAGATTTTTGAAGAGTTTAATCGCGGAACTCAAGTTCGTTCCGACCAAGGCCTCGGACTTGGTTTGGCGATTTCGAAAGGAATTGCTCAGGTACTTGGGCATGAAATTTCGATGCGCTCTTGGGTTGGAAAAGGCAGTGTTTTTTCCATCACCCTAGATAAAGCTGATCATGTTCAGCCTCATCCAGTTCACGTGGCGATGAATAAGCAATCTGAACTCGGTCATCTGAGAATCCTTTGTGTCGATAATGAGCCTGACATTCTAGTCGGCATGGAAAACTTACTTTCCCGATGGGGTTGCGATACACGAGTTGCGATTGATTTAGTTGAAAGTCTACAAGCGCTTGAGGATGGTTGGATTCCGGATGTAATTTTCTCCGATTACCGACTTGATGATGGTCGTACTGGTTTAGAAGTGTTACAGCAATGCCGCCTGAGATTAGGCCACAGCTTTGAAGGCGTCATCATCAGTGCAGATCGTACCGATGATATGCTTGATGGCATCAAAGCAAATGGGTTCAGCTTTATTGCTAAGCCAGTTAAGCCGCTTAAGCTGCGTTCGGTGCTCAATCGAGTCGCTTAGGATTGGAGTGTTTGAAAAATCGCTATAAAAGAGACCTCCGAATGGAGGTCTCGATGTTTGTAATCTTAGTTGATAGGCTGAGTTTGCCGTTTATTCTGCGACGCCGCCTTGGGTCAGTTTGGCTGGATTAAGCAATCGCTCTAGTGTGGCTCTATCCAAATCAGTTTCTTCTTCCGCGACATCAATAATCGCGCGCCCCTGTTTGTAGGCTTTTTTCGCGACTTCTGCCGCTTTTAGGTAACCAATGACCGGGTTGAGAGCCGTGACCAAAATTGGGTTTTTGGCGAGTGCTACATCCAAGTTATCTTGGCGAACTTCAAACGTCGCAATGGCTTTGTCAGCTAAAGCGGTTGCGCTGTTAGAGAGTAACTCGATGCTCTCCAATACGTTATGAGCAATAACTGGCAACATGACGTTAAGCTGGAAGTTGCCCGCTTGGCCTGCGACGGTAATGGTGGTGTCATTACCAATGACTTGCGCTGATGCCATCGCTGCGGCTTCTGGGATCACAGGATTTACTTTGCCAGGCATGATGGAAGAACCCGGTTGCAAGCCTTGTAATTCTATCTCACCTAAACCAGCCAATGGGCCTGAATTCATCCAACGAAGATCGTTTGCGATCTTCATGATCGCAACTGCTGCTGTTTTGAGCTGTCCCGACAGAGCGACGATCGCATCTTGACTGCTTAAATTGAAAAAGAAGTTATCACTGGCCGTGAACTGAATACGAGTTGACTGGGTTAGGTTGCTAGCGAATAAGTCTGCAAAGCGTGGATCGGCATTGATCCCCGTTCCAACCGCCGTACCACCTTGGGCTAAGGCTTTTACAGCAGGAAGTGTTTGTTCAATCGCTTGTTTTGCATGCTCGATTTGGAACTGCCAACCGCCAAGTTCTTGAGCAAAGGTAATTGGCATCGCATCCATTAAGTGGGTGCGACCGGTTTTTACAACATCTTTCAATGCTTGTTGCTTAGACTCTAGTGTTTGGCTTAGGTGTGACAGGGCCGGGAAGAGCTGTTTTTCGATGGCTAATGCTGCGCTAACTTGAATGGCCGTTGGTACCACATCGTTGCTGCTTTGCCCCATGTTGACGTGATCATTAGGGCTGACAGTGCCGCCTAGATGCTGGGAGGCCAGTGTTGCAATTACTTCATTCGCATTCATATTTGAGCTAGTGCCTGATCCCGTTTGGAACACGTCAATTGGGAATTGCTCAATATGATTGCCTTCGATAATTGCTTGAGCTGCGTCAGCAATCGCGTTGGCAATATCTCCCTCAAGCAGCCCTAGCTGTGCGTTGGTGAGTGCCGCAGTCTGCTTGATGTGTGCTAACGCTTTGATAAAACCAGATGGCATTTTATGTTGACTGAATGAGAAGTTATCGACGGCGCGTTGAGTCTGGGCTTGGTAGAGAGCATCTGCAGGGACAGTAACTTCGCCCATACTGTCAGTTTCTATGCGGAATTCGGTGCTCATGGTAGGGATCCTTTTGGTTAATCGAGTGAGATTTGAATCAGGCGTAATTGTTGTTGTAGTGCGAGAAATTTCACGTCGCCTTGTTCAAACTGGTAGTAATAGCGTTTGAGGCAGAATAATGGCGTATGGATAGAATCGAGACAGACACGACGGAAGATACGACTGCGAGTTGAGTCTTGAATTGCGTCTAGTAAATGGAAATAAACCTGACGTAAAAACAGCTCACACAACAATAGATTTTCTTCATCGGCATCGTGTTCATAACAGGAAGACAACACCATTCCCCAATGAATATAGTCATGAATCACGTCTGGCTCAAAGCCATGTGGTGCGGCGAGAAGGAATCTATCTTGGGCTTTAAAAAATGCGTTAAAGATGTCCCGTTTGTTGTCCATAACCACCTCTCATTGAATGTAATGATAATTATTATCAATTAACTTGTGGGTTGGCAACCCTTTTTAGAGTAAGAGGTTGTTGAAGAAAGACTTACGGAAACAAAAGCCGACGCAAAGGCGTCGGCTGAGTAGGAATTCATTTATGCTGAGTGAAACTAAGTCACTGTCGTTTGAAGACCGGTGAATTAGCTTGTCAGCGTTATTCAGTAAATAAGGTTTCGTACTTCACAAATGCGGTTTGTGTTTCACCATAATATAGTGTGCCGCCTGATTGAATGACGACTCTTAACCAGCTTTCTGCAGATGCAGGCTTTGGTAAGGTGATGTACCAGCTTTGGCCTGCTTGATCGGCGGGCTTCATATCAATCGGTTGAGCGTTTTTCTCTTTGTCACTCACAATAGAAACTTTAACCCCTTCAAGTGGGTAAGCGGCGTTGAGTGACAATTCTAAGTTATTTTTAGTGAGTTTTTCAGAGCGAAATTTCACTTTAAAATCGCCATTTTCCATATCACACAGACCACTGGTGTAACGACAATTAGACTTACTCGCGAGTTTGTAAGTTTCCCCTTCTTGCGCCGCGTGGGGTTTCTCGCTGAGGGCCATATCGGTACCGAAGTAAGCGATCAAAGAGAGAACTGGCGCAATCAGTAGAGCGAGAATAAAGTGCTTGTTTTTGAACATCTTGGCTTCCTTGCAACGACATACTGCGAATATGGTAACTGAAAAGTGAGAATAAAAAAGCCCCGGACGGCTGGTTCCAAACGGGGCTTTTGTGGTTTTGATTAGTTTTTAGTGATCCACTGCACTACCAGCACCTACTGGCACGCGAACGTGTTCGACTAGGTCTTTTACTTCTTGTGGCGTTTCTGCTGTTACTTTGGATACAGCGAATGCGACGATGAAGTTAAATAGTGCGCCAATAGCACCAAACGCGTTTGGCTCAATACCCAGGAACCAGTTTGTTCCCCAGCTTTCTAGATATTTCCAATCAGCAACGAAAAGGATGCCTTTGTGTTGGAATACGTAGAACAGCGTAATACTGATACCCGCAATCATACCGGCGATTGCGCCTTCTTTGTTGATGCTCTTGCTGAAGATGCCCATCATCAATGCAGGGAAGATGGATGAAGCGGCAAGACCAAAGGCGAGTGCTACCGTACCTGCGGCAAATCCAGGCGGATTTAAACCGAGATAGCCTGCGGCTGCTATCGCTACTGCCATTGATATTCGACTAGCAAGTAGCTCTTTTTTCTCGGATATGTTCGGATTGATAACCCCTTTGATTAAGTCATGGGAAATAGCTGAAGAAATGGCGAGTAGTAAACCTGCTGCGGTAGATAGTGCAGCTGCAAGACCACCTGCTGCCACAAGTGCAATCACCCAGTTTGGTAGTTTAGCGATCTCTGGGTTAGCCAATACCATGATGTCGTTATCAACGCGCAGTTCGTTGGTGGACGCATCTGAAGTGTATTGGATATTGCCATCGCCATTTTTATCGTCAAAACCGAGTAGTCCAGTTGTTTCCCAGTTTTTGAACCACGCAGGACGCTCGTCATACGCTAGGTGCTGACCCGGAGCTGGATTTACCGTATTCATTAGGTTGAGGCGAGCCATCGCTGATACCGCTGGTGCAGTAGTGTAAAGGATTGCGATGAAGATCAGAGCCCAGCCTGCTGATGTACGTGCGTCGCGAACCTTCGGCACGGTAAAGAAACGGATAATTACGTGTGGTAGACCGGCAGTACCAATCATCAGTGACATGGTGTAGACAAACATATTAAGTGTGTCGCCACGTACTTGGGTCGTGTATTCACTGAATCCGAGTTCGGTCACCACTTGGTCAAGCCGATCGAGTAGATAGACATCGGTACCAGCCATGGTACTCCCCAGACCAATTTGTGGGATTGGGTTACCAGTGAGTTGCAGAGAGATAAAGATTGCAGGGATAGTGTAAGCAAGAATGAGTACGCAATATTGAGCAATCTGCGTGTAAGTGATGCCTTTCATGCCGCCAAGAACCGCGTACATGAAAACGATACACATACCAATTAATAGGCCGGTGGAGTAATCCACTTCTAAGAAGCGACCAAACGCAACGCCCACGCCTTTCATCTGACCGATAACATAAGTCACTGATGCGATGATAAGACAAACAACCGCTACGATACGTGCTGTGTTGGAGTAAAAGCGTTCACCAACAAACTCTGGCACCGTAAACTTACCAAATTTGCGTAGGTAAGGTGCTAGCAACAGCGCAAGCAGAACGTAGCCACCAGTCCAACCCATTAGAAATACTGAGCCGCCATAGCCCATGAAGGCAATTAAGCCTGCCATTGAGATAAACGACGCTGCGGACATCCAATCGGCTGCGGTTGCCATACCGTTTGCAATCGGGTTTACACCGCCACCAGCAACATAAAACTCTTTGGTTGAGCCGGCGCGAGCCCAAATAGCAATCCCGATGTACAGGATGAACGTGGCGCCAACGACCAGGTAGGTAATAGTTTTCAAATCCATCTGAGTGACTCCTTATTCGTCCACGCCGAATTCACGGTCAATTTGGCGCATCTTCCATGCGTAATAGAAAATAATTCCTAGGAAGGCATAGATGGAGCCTTGTTGAGCAAACCAGAAACCGAGTTTGTAACCGCCTAGTTGAAATTGATTTAGTACGTCGACAAATAAAATGCCGCAGCCGAAAGACACGACGAACCAGATGACCATTAGGCCGATCATGAGCTTCACGTTTTTGTCCCAATAGGCTTTGGCTCTTTCTTCGCTTTCAAATGCCATTGCCGTCTCCTTACGATTGGTATTGTTGTTAATGAAATGTTTCAATATGTACATTAGCAAGGTGTTGGCAATAACTCTTTTCAACTTTAGTCGGGGTGTTAAAAATGAGGAACCTCCATACTATGGGCTTTTGCAGCGAATAAAGGGGTAAAATGTTATGTTAATAAACTGTTAAGTTAGCCAAAGGTCTAAAGGTTGATTGGATAAACAAGCATGATTAAGACTGGCCATTAATCTTTTCTTCATTGAATTTGGAGATGCTGTGTAAATATTGGTGGTGATCTTGTGGCTCTCAATGAGAGAAGGCGTAGATAAGAAAGCTCACAAGTAATTTATTTACATAAAGTTTTCGCATCAAATCACCGTTTTAACTCACAATAAAGTAATATAACTGAGTCATTCTCGTACAACCTCGCATTTTGAGACGGTGTAAAGGGGAGGCGGATTAGGGCATTACCTCATTAACGAAGTAGCCTTGCTCATCACAATTATTATCGTTTTTCATTAAGGGAGGGTGAGAATGGACGCAGACACCATTAACAGTTTTTTTCTAATAGGTGCGTTGTTAATCGCACTTAGCGTTCTTTTAAGCCCAGTGTCTTCTAAGTTGGGGATCCCAATTCTTTTGGTATTTTTAGCCGTTGGAATGCTGGCGGGGGAAGACGGCTTAGGCGGCATCTTATTCGATAACTTTTCGATCGCTTATTTGGTTAGTAACCTCGCATTAGCCATCATTTTGCTTGATGGTGGGATGAGAACGCGGGTCGCCAGCTTTAGGGTTGCGTTATGGCCCTCGGTCTCTTTGGCGACATTTGGCGTTGCGATCACCACCATTTTGACCGGGCTGATGGCAACGTGGTTATTCGACTTAGATTTATTGCAAGGCATATTGGTTGGTGCGATTGTTGGTTCCACCGATGCTGCCGCGGTCTTCTCTCTACTCAAAGGTCGTAGCCTGAACGAACGTGTTGGTTCAACGCTGGAAATTGAATCCGGCACCAATGACCCAATGGCGGTGTTTCTGACCGTAACTCTGATTGCTATTTTAGCGAACCCTGGCGCAGATTTAAGTGCGGGCTTTTTGGCGTTCAGTTTTCTTAAGCAGTTTGGTATCGGCGCGTTACTTGGCTTCGCTGGTGGCTGGATCTTATGGAAAGTTATCAATCGCAATCAATTACCAGATGGGCTGTATTCTATTTTAACGGTCAGTGGTGGCTTGCTTATTTTTGCCTTATCTAACACTTTGGGTGGCAGTGGTATTTTGTCGATTTACCTTGTTGGTCTTTTATTAGGTAACCGTCCAACACGCAGCCGCCATTCTATTCTTCATGTTTTAGATGGTATGACGTGGCTAGCTCAAATTGGTATGTTCTTGGTGCTTGGTTTGTTGGTTACACCATCCAATTTACTCTCTATTGCGTTGCCAGGTCTTGCGCTTGCTTTCGGGATGATTTTGTTTGCCCGACCAATCTCAGTTTGGATTGGTTTACTGCCATTCAAAAGTTTCACGCCACGTGAAAAGTGGTTTGTCTCTTGGGTAGGATTGCGTGGCGCTGTACCTATCATCCTCGCGGTATTTCCGATGATGGCAGGGTTGCCAGATGCTCAACTGTACTTCAATTTGGCATTCTTTGTAGTAATGGTGTCTTTGATAGTACAAGGGGGCACGTTGACTAAGGCGATGTCTCTTGCAAAGGTCGAGCTACCTTCTAAGCCTGAGCCAATTTCGCGTACGGGTGTAGAGATTTACCCGACCAGTGAGTGGGAGCTGTTTATCTATAGACTTAAAGCAGATAAATGGTGCATTGGTGAGCCATTACGTAGTCTTTCGATGCCGGAAGGAACGCGTATCGCCGCTGTATTTCGCAGTAAAGAGCTATTGCACCCATCCGGCAGTACGCGTCTTGAGGAAGATGATACCTTGTGTGTATTAGCACAAGAAAAGGATTTAGATGCACTGAGCTTACTGTTTAGTGAAGCCCCAGAGAAAGCGTCGCTAGCGCGATTCTTCGGTGACTTCTTCCTCGATATTGAAGTGAAGCTTGCCGATATTGCCGTGATGTATGGTTTGAATCTGGGGGATGAACCGCTGGATAAAAGTTTGAGAAACCTTGTCGAAGAGCAATTAGGTAGCACGCCAGTATTGGGAGACCATTTCGAGTGGCAAGGTTTGCATTGGATCGTCGCTGATGTTGTTGATCAGCAGGTCACTAAAGTCGGTATCCGATTGCCAAACGAAAAAAGTAAGTCTGACGATAAGACGTCAATCTAGTCGCTCATTTCCGTCAGCATAATCACGGCTTGCGTGCGGTTCTTTACACCGAGCTTACGGAAAATCGCTGTCATGTGCGCTTTTATGGTGGCTTCTGAAACATTCAATTCGTAAGCGATTTGCTTGTTCAGCAAGCCATCGGACAACATTCCCAACACTTTATATTGCTGCGGTGTTAGCGCAGCAATCTTTTCCGCTAAGTCATTACATGCCGCGTTATTGGTGATCAACCCTTCAGGGAAGTATGGGTCGCCATTCAGCACTTGATTGAGCGCGTTCACTAATTCGCGCATGTCGCTGGACTTGGGAATAAAACCAAATGCACCATGGCTTTTCACCTGCGTCACGATCGCCGGCTCTTCACTCGCTGAAACGACGACGATAGGTAAATCTGGATGCTCTGCTCGCAAATGAATCAAGCCAGACATACCATTTGCTCCTGGCATTTTGAGATCCAATAGCACTAAATCTGGCTCTTCCTCTCGCTCCAACAAAGCCAGAAGTGCGTCGAGTGAGTCCGCTTCCAGCAAATTTGCACCACTAATAGCCATGTGGATAGATTGAAACAAGGCATTCCGGAAGAGTGGGTGATCATCTGCAATAATGATGGTGTAGGTCGAATCCATGACGTTAAACACTTTTGACTATTTCGTTAAATTTATTATTGTCCAGCTTTGAGAGAGTGGACAATATTTATTCGCTAAAAGTCTGAACCAAATCGACTTTTATTAGGAAAATTGCATATAAACGCAATGTTCTTATTCAAATCTGAGCAATAAAAACGCCAGTGGACATCACTGGCGTTTGAATATCTGGTTATCAGAACTGCTTGATATGCTCTAAGAAAGGCTCGGCTTGCATAAAGCCCGTCAAACGAGCGTTTGAAACGTGTTCACCACTGGCATCCCAAAACTCAATTGTTGGTAAACCAAGCACACTCATGTGCTTCAGTAGTTCGATGTCTTGCACTTGGTTTTTGGTCACGTCCGCTTGCAGAAGAACGAAGTCTTGCAGTTTGGCTTCGACGCTTGGGTCATGGAAGGTGTACTTTTCAAACTCTTTACATGCTACACACCAATCGGCGTAGAAATCGAGCATGACGGGTTTACCTGCCGCTTTCGCAAGTGCCAGTTGTTCTTCAAGCTCCGCCACGTTAGCAATGCGAGTAAAGCTAACAGTGGCTTGCTGAGTTTGTGTTGTGCTGTTGCCAAACCAGTAATTTAAGATAGGTTGTGCTGAGGCTAGCAAACCTAAGACGGCGATTATGCCCACGGCACTTTGTTTCCAGCCACCAAACTCTAGACTGTTTTTGATGTGGTATAGCCAACCAAAAGCAGCAATACCCAGTGCTGACCACAGAATCGTTGACCACATTTCTGGCATGATGCGTTCTAGTAAGAAGATAGGTGCGGCAAGCAGAATAAAGCCGAAGAGTGTTTTCACTCGGTCCATCCAACCACCTGCTTTTGGTAGCAGTTTGTTGCCGAAGACCGCAACAAGAATCAGCGGAATACCCATGCCCATCGCCAGCGCGTATAACGCGATACCACCGGTAAGCAAATCGCCGCTTTGTGCAACGTAAAGTAGCGCACCAGACAGAGGCGCTGTGGTACATGGTGAGCACACCAGTCCAGAAATCGCCCCCATAGCGAATACGCCTGCACTGCTGCCGCCTTGTTGTTTGTTGCTGAGGTTGTTTAACCCCGTTTGAACGTTGCTTGGTAGCTGTAATGAGTACAGACCAAACATAGACAAAGCGAGTGCGATGAACAGTACGCTCAAACCAATCAGCACATAAGGGTGTTGCATTGCCGCTTGGAACTGCATGCCAGCAGACGCGACCACAAGGCCGAGTAGGGTGTAAGTCAGCGCCATGCCTTGCACGTAGACGAATGACAAGCCTAGCGCGCGGCGTTGGCTTAGTTTGCCACTGCCAAGCACTATGCTGGTCAGAATTGGGTACATCGGTAGCACACAAGGTGTAAACGCCAAGCCCACACCAAGCGCCAAGAACAGAAGTGGTGTCCACCAGTTATCAGCAAGGTTGGCTGCAAGGCTATCTTGCTGTGTTACTGGAGCTGATGGTGTGTCGGCAGAACTAGATGATTGCACCGCTGGTGGCGTTGCTGTTGGTGCCTGTTCTGCTTTTGATGCAGTTGTCGCCGTTGTTGAATCTGAGTTCGACGAAGTAAACGCGCTGATAGGAATCACGCGAGTTTCTGGCGGGTAACAGAAGCCTGCTTTCGCACAACCTTGGTATTGTACCACCACGCGCGCACCGTCTTGCCAATCATACATTGGTACGTTAACGAAGAGAGGTTGCGTATAGATATGCACGTCACCAAAGAATTCATCTTTATGCGGTGTGCCGTCTTCCATTTGCAGTTCGCCTAGCGATACTTTCTCACCAGCTACAGACAAGCGCTCTTGATATAGGTAGTACCCGTCACGTACCTGCCAATCGAGCATCAATTTGTCATCTTGCTGGTAGAAGTTAAATGGAAACGCCTGATCAACCGGAACAAAGCTGTCGCTGCTGCTACCAAAACTGTTGTTCTGGCTACTGTTAAACTGGTCTTTGCCAAATAAAGCTAAAGACGGAGTGGAAAAGGTAATGAGCCCTAAGAGTAAAACGGAAAGTAATGCGCGCATAAAAGAGTCAATTCATCTTAGATAATTGCCGTTAGTGTAACTCAATCAGACCCGGAGGCGAGTCAATAAGTTTCATGAAAATGAAGATTTATTGAGCATAAATCAAGACAACAGGCAATAAAAAAGGGAGCCGAAGCTCCCCGAGTAAGACTCTGTTTCTACTAGATCAGTAGACCACCGAATGCGAAGCCAAGTGCTACCGCAGAAGCGATGGTTACCACACCAGGTACAAAGAATGGGTGGTTGAATACGTACTTACCGATACGAGTTGAGCCCGTGTCGTCCATCTCAACCGCTGCTAGAAGCGTTGGGTAAGTTGGCAGCACGAATAGCGCACTTACTGCTGCGAAAGATGCAACTGCGGTAAGTGGTGCAACACCGATTGCTAGTGCTGCTGGCATCAGCGCAACAGTGGTTGCACCTTGTGAGTAAAGCAGCATTGAAGCGAAGAATAGAACAAGTGCTAGCATCCATGGGTAGTCTGCTAGTAGCGCACCCGCAACTTCTTTGATGCCGTCAACGTGCGCGTTAACGAACGTAGAACCTAGCCATGCCACACCAAGAACACACACACACGCTGTCATACCAGAGCGGAATGTTGCTGCGGCTGGGATTTTGCCAGCATCGATTTTACAGCTCATTACGATAGCTGCCGCAGCTGCGAGCATTACCGTCATGATAGCTTCGTTACGGCCTAGAGCAGGGTTCTCGATAAGACCCACAGAGCCAGAAATTGCTGCTGCGTAACACACGACAAATGCGATTGCGCCTAGGAAGATGAAGGTTGCTTTCTTCGCTGTTGGTAGGATTTCGCGTTTTGCTTCTGTATTTAGCTTGATTAAGCCTTTTTCTAGACGCTCTTGGTATTCAGCATCGTCTTTTAGCTCACAGCCCATGAAGTTCGCCACGAACGCACCGATCATGCACGCGATGAACGTCGTTGGGATACAGATTGCTAGTAGTGTTAGGTAGTCAACGCCAAATGGGTGCAGCATTGCCGCGAACGCGACAACAGCCGCTGAGATTGGTGATGCGGTGATAGCGATTTGCGATGCTACGACCGCGATAGACAGTGGACGAGAAGGGCGCACGCCTTGGCCTTTCGCTACTTCTGAAATCACTGGCAAAGTAGAGAATGCCGTGTGGCCAGTACCCGCCATTAATGTCATTAGGTAAGTTACGATAGGCGCATAAAAGGTGATGCGCTCAGGATGCTTGCGCAAAAAGTTTTCAGCAACTTGCACCATCCAGTCTAAACCACCAGCTACTTGCATTGCTGCGATAGCGGTGATTACAGACATGATGATCAAAATTACGTCAACGGGAATGTAAGCTTGGCTTGTTGGTACGCCCAAGATCAAAGACAACGCAATGACCCCAGCACCACCGGCAAAACCAATGCCGATACCACCGATTCTTGCCCCCAAATAGATGAAGAGCAGAACCACGAAGAGTTCGACCATGACCATATTGATACCTCTTTAGTTTTTTATTTGATTCTGATTTTTTGAACACTCAGGAACAGGAGTAAATGCTCAGAGAATGAGAACCTAGTGGTTTAGCGGCAATAAAAGCATATAAAAAATGTGGTTAACCGTATGAGAGCCTAAAAAAGGGGCCTGAGTGGCCCCCTTCGGATTCGTTATTACTCGTAACGTTTTGCTTTGTAAGTAGGATGCATGAAGTTTTCTACTGACAAGATTTCATCAAGCTCCTCTGCTGTAAGCAGACCGCGCTCTAGCACGACTTCACGAACACTCTTACCAGTTTCTGCACAAATCTTACCTACGATGTCACCTTCGTGGTGGCCGATGTATGGGTTTAGGTAAGTGACGATACCGATAGAGTTGTAAACGTAGTTTTCGCAAACTTCTTTGTTCACAGTGATGCCGTCGATACATTTATCACGTAGGTTCACACACGCGTTGTGTAGTAGAGAGATAGACTCAAACACACTTTGTGCGATCACAGGTTCCATAACGTTTAGCTGTAGCTGACCGCCTTCTGCTGCGAAAGAAACCGTGTTGTCGTTACCGAGAACTTTGAAGCAAACTTGGTTTACTACTTCTGGGATAACTGGGTTTACTTTAGCTGGCATGATTGAAGAGCCTGCTTGCATTTCAGGTAGGTTCAATTCATTTAGACCCGCACGAGGACCAGAAGAAAGTAGACGAAGGTCGTTACAGATCTTCGATAGTTTCACTGCTAGGCGTTTTAGCGCGCCGTGAGTCATTACGTATGCACCACAGTCAGACGTTGCTTCGATAAGGTCTTCTGCTGCAACAACGTCAAGGCCTGTTACTTCCGCTAGGTGTTTTACTGCAAGCGCTTGGTAGCCAGTTGGTGTATTTAGACCAGTACCGATTGCGGTTGCGCCTAGGTTGATTTCTAGGAGGAGTTTAGATGTGTAATCTAGAGCACGAATCTCTTCGTTTAGTGTTACCGCCCACGCATGGAACTCTTGACCTACTGTCATTGGTACTGCGTCTTGAAGCTGAGTACGGCCCATTTTCAGTACATCTTTAAACTCAACGGCTTTAAGTTCGAATGCGCCTTTTAGGTACTCAATTGCTTCCATTAGCTTGTGTACGCTGTTGTATACCGCAATACGGAAACCTGTTGGGTACGCACAGTTGGTTGATTGGCTCTTGTTTACATGGTCATTTGGGTTAACAAATTCGTATTGGCCTTTCTCTTTACCCATCAACTCAAGCGCGACGTTTGCGATCACTTCGTTCGTGTTCATGTTAACTGAAGTGCCTGCACCGCCTTGGAATACGTCTGATGGGAACTGATCCATACACTTGCCAGTTTCTAGGATCAAATCACACGCTTCGATGATGTAGTTTGCAACGTCTTTTGGAATAGCGCCAAGTTCTTTGTTTGCTAACGCTGCTGCTTTTTTGGTCATTACCATGCCGCGTACAAATTCTGGTACGTCAGAAATGGTCATATTAGAGATGTTGAAGTTCTCGATCGCACGTAGCGTATGAATACCGTAGTACGCATCTGCAGGGACATGACGTTGACCTAATAGATCTTCTTCAATACGAGTGGCTGGGTTTGCTGTTTTTGGAGCATCAGATAGGGTAGCCATAGCAGGATCCTTAGATGATAATTCTGATAATAAAGTTATTTATTAGCCATTTCTGCAATCTAGAATCCATTCATCAGAATTTTTGGCTGGAAAATCCGTCCTGACTTATGTGGCACATGATACTGCACCTAGCGCATAAAAATAGTAACTAGATCACCTTTTTCGTTTTTCATGAGTCAATAATTTGCAAAGTATGAACGGGTTATTAATAACCCTTTATGGGTACTCGATTTTCCTCGACAAACATGAGTTTTTAGAGTTCGAAATTAGCACTTTAAAAGCACGAAAAAATCGGTATGCAATTGAATGAAACGCGCTCCCGCTACTTTGTCTAAAAAAGAAGGAGACCAGTATGAACACGCTTTTTTACAACGATTCGTTTGAGCTTAGTCTGCTTTTACCATTACACTGAATTAAACAAAGGAGGGCGTGTGTTTCCTATCTTATTATTAGCGTTTATTTTTGTTCCGATCATTGAAATCGGCTTATTTATTCAGGTGGGCGGCTTTTTAGGTTTATGGCCGACCATTGCACTAGTCTTAATCACTGCATTTGTTGGTGCGTCGTTGGTTCGTAGCCAAGGTATACAAACACTGATGTCAGTACAGGGGCGTCTTGAACAAGGTGAAATTCCAGCCCAGCAAATTTTTGAAGGCGTAATGCTAGCGGTGGCTGGCGTGCTACTGTTAACCCCGGGCTTTATGACCGATGCCCTTGGTATGTTGGTGTTGCTTCCTGCGCCACGCGCCGCGATAGCTAAATACTTGATGAGCAAAATGGTGGTGAAAACCATGCATGGTGGTGGCTTCCAAGGTGGTTTCTCTAACCAGGGGCCATTTGAGCAAGACCCGTTCCGTCGTGACCCATTTGATTCCCAGTCAGATAATGGCAAGACCTTCGAAGGGGAATACGAGCGTAAAGACGATGATGATCGCAACAAGCTCAACTGATTGAGTTAGACAGTAAAGAAAACAAAAGGGCGCACCAAGCGCCCTTTTCTGTATTTGGAATTCGTGCTGCTTACAATGCGCCTTCAAAGCCCATTTGACGCCATGCTTCAAAAGCAATGATCGCAACGGCATTCGAAAGGTTTAGGCTGCGCGCATCTGGCATCATTGGAATGCGAATACGCTGCTCCATTGGTAAGCTATCGATGATTTCAGCAGGCAAGCCACGAGTTTCTGGACCAAACATCAAAACATCACCCGCTTGGTATTGTGCATCAACGTGGTGACCTGTGGTTTTGGTGGTGCAGGCAAACAATCGATAGTTACCTTGCTTCTCTTTCTCTAAATACTCTAAGAACGCTTGATAGTTTTTATGGCGTGTTACGCGAGCTAAATCATGGTAATCCAAACCAGCACGGCGGACTTTTTTCTCTTCAAGATCGAAACCCAGAGGTTCAATTAAGTGAAGGTTTGCACCGCAGTTGGCGCATAGTCGAATGATGTTGCCGGTGTTCGGCGCGATTTCTGGTTCGTATAAAGCGATATCAAACATGGTATTGAAATAGAGTTGGTCAAAGAGAGGGGCAGTATATACCCAAGTCACCGAGATATGCGAGATTCAGCAAGATTGACCTGGGTATGAAAGCAGGCATTAGCGCGGATGTTAATACCGTAAGTAGTGATGCTCTTTATAAGAGAGCGTGAGCATAGTTTTCTTCAACTGCTCGCCAGTTGACGACGTTCCACCACGCATCAATATATTCTGGGCGACGGTTTTGGTAGCTGATGTAATACGCGTGCTCCCACACGTCTAATGCGAGGATTGGTTCACCGCGCACATCCACTACATCCATCAGAGGGTTGTCTTGATTACTGGTGGACGTAATGTGAATCTCACCATCTTTTACGATCAGCCATGCAAAGCCAGACCCAAAGGTATTGATGGCTGCTTGGGCAAACGCCTCTTTAAATTGCGCAAAGCTACCAAATTTATCGTTAATTGCTTGAGCAAGCGCGCCTTGAGGCTCTCCGCCACCGTTTGGTGACATGCAATTCCAATAAATGATGTGGTTGTAATAGCCGCCCCCATTATTACGTACTGCTGGACTGAGCTTAGAGATATTGTCAAAGATCTCGTCTAATGACTGAGTTTCGAGCTCGCTCCCTTCAACGGCATTTACAAACTTATCAAAGTACGTCTTGTGGTGTTTGCTGTAATGCACTTCCATGGTTTTCGCGTCGATGTACGGCTCTAGTGAATCGTACGGGTAAGGCAGAGCGGGAAATGTATGTGACATAGTAAATCCTCCTTAATTGGAAAATTCACTTTAATGCTAACGATAATTATTATCAACTTTGATCTTTGTAAGGGTATTCTACGAAGCCTCACCAATTTCTAAAGTGAGGGTGGGGCTGTTAATCACTCACTCTAGAAATATGGTGCGAATTATTGTTAGTTCATCAAATTGAGACTAACAATTGATCGGTAAGGTGATACTCATGCGCAATCCGCCTAAAGGACTTCGGCTGGCTGCGATCGTGCCACTGTGCTGGCGAATGGCACTTTCGGTAATGGTTAGGCCGAGACCTGTGCCGCCAGAGTGGCGATCGCGTGCCGTGGAAACGCGATAGAACGGGCGAAAAATCGCGGCCAGTTCCTCTTCTGGTACACCTTCTCCATTATCGTCAACCGTGATACGAAGCGTATCGTCATCGGCTTTGATGTCGATTTGTACCTCATCTTTTCCGTAGTAAATGGCGTTACGAACGATATTTTCCACCGCACTCATCAGCAGTTTAGGGTTACCGGAAATATTGCGCTTAGGTAATTCTGAATAGTGTAGCTGTTTGCCCATTTGCTCTGCTTCAAACTGCGCATCTTTAATGATCTCTTCCCATAAACTTTCTAATGGCTGTGTTTCGCGAGTCATATGACTGTTCGCCTGCATGCGAGAAAGCTCTAATAGTTCGCTGATCATCTGTTCCAAGCGCTGCGCTTCGGTATCGATACGAGTCAATTCTGGGCTTTCTCCTTGTTTACGCGTCGCTAATGCGCTTGCCATGCGTAGACGAGTTAAAGGTGAGCGCAGCTCGTGAGAGATATCGGATAGCAAACGTTGTTGTCCTGAAATCATTTGATTAACCGCTTCGACCATCTGGTTGAAGCTGCTACCTGCTTGACGAAATTCCGCCGTACCTTTTTCTAAATTTGGGTCTGTGACAAATTCACCTTTCGCCACACGTTGAGCAGCGGCTTCAAGACGACGTGCAGGCTGACTCAAAGCCCAAGCAAGCCATAACAGCAATGGTGTACTAACCAGCATGACCGCAAGCAAGAGCTGGAATGGGTGATCAAACAGACGCAGGAGTAGAGGTGGTGGCTCATTCCATTTGAAGCCCACGTACATCAAGATATCGGAACCTGCCAAAGTGATAGGAATTGGGCCCGCAATCATGTATCGACCATACAGCTTCTGCTTTGGATTATTGTAATCTTCGATACTGGTGACAAAGTTTTGCATGGCACGCAATTGAAAATTGCTGCGTTTTTCTGTCGTAAGAACATTACCGCTGTAGTCAGAAAAAAAGACTCGTGGGCGAGGGTCGTGCTTGCCGTGACGGTTGCCCTCGATACGAAAAAGTATGCGGCCTAAATCTGTTTGCTGGCTGTATTTTTGTTGGATTGAGTCACGCGTTTCTACCATACGTTTGTAGTGTTCTTCTGGAATATCGCGAGCTTTGCGTGGGTCCAAATGTGGCAGTGATAGCACGGCTATCAATACTAATAACATGGTGAACCAAAAAATGGCAAAGATGCGTCCATACAGGCTATTGATGTTTGGCAGTTTGATGCGTGATAGGCGCATTAATCCTCCTCAAGCAGCATGTAGCCACGACCACGCAGGGTTTTGATTCGCGGCTTGCCATTGCTTTGATCTGGTAATTTTTTACGTAAGTTCGAGACATGCATATCGATAGCGCGATCAAAAGCAGCGAGTCGTTTACCAAGCACATCTAAGCTCAGTGTCTCTTTGGTCAGCACTTGTCCTGGGTTTTGTACGAAGTGGGTGAGTAGCGCAAACTCGGTTGCTGTGAGATCGAGTAACTGTTGCTCACAATACGCTTCTTGCTTACCGGGATAGAGGCGGATTTCTTGATACTCAATGCAATCGCTGTTTTTGGTATTTTTTTGTGTGCTGCTAGTGCGGCGTAAAATCGCGCGGATTCGCGCTAACAGCTCTCGGTCACTAAAAGGTTTTGGTAAATAATCATCCGCGCCCAGTTCCAAGCCGATCACGCGATCAATTTCTTCCCCTTTAGCGGTCAGCATCAAGACGGGAGTTTCCCAATTTTCACGTAAGCGTTTCAGCGTTTCCATGCCATTGAGTTTTGGCATCATGACATCCAACAAAATCAAATCAATCTTATCATTGATCGCGGCTAAGCCGGCTTCACCGTCATTTGCTTCGCTGACGTCAAACCCTTCGAAACTGAGTACTTCTTTTAATAAGCTAGTTAGCTCGATATCGTCATCGATTAAAAGAATGTTTGCCATGGGGGCACCTATAGTAAGTTACCGATAACCTAATATTACATTGGAATGATGCGCAACGAAGAGGAGAAAAATCACTCTTTACGATTCTTTACGCTCCCTATACGTCGCTTTACCTAGCGGGTCGTATTCTATACTCAAGCGCTGTGAGAACAGCTCAGAAGAACCACTCACCTGTGTAAGGAATCGTATTATGAAGTCTGCAAAAAAACTTGTGTTAGCTGCTGTTGTTCTACCTCTTACTCTTGGCGCCGCAAGCGCATTCGCTTACGGTGGTAAAAACCATCATAAAGGCCCTCGTGACGAATGCGGCATGGGTATGGACCGAGGTGTCATGCGTCAACTAGACCTGACTGATGCACAAAAAGATCAGCTAAAAGAAATGCGTGAAGCAAACAAAGCAGAAATGAAAGCAAAATTCGCTGATGGCAAAGAAGCACGTATGGCTGAGCGTCAAGCGCATCACGCAAAAGTACAATCGCTTTTGCTGGCGGATAACTTTGATGAAGCTCAAGCTAGCGAATTAGCAAAAGAGATGGTTGAGCGCCAAACGGAACGTCGCGTGCAAATGCTAGAAAGAAAGCACCAAATGCTTAGCGTATTAACACCTGAGCAGAAAGCGAAATTTGTTGAGCTACAAAATGAACGTATGCAAGAGTGTGGCGACAGAATGCACAAGCGCATGGAAAAGTCGCGCAATAATTAAGTCATGAATTGATGTTATATAAAGAGGCAGCCATTGGTTGCCTCTTTTTGATCTGGTTATTTCATGGTCATTCAATATACTCAACGTATGGTTTTAGTTAACTCTTTGATTATGAAACAGCAATACGCACGTTTAGTTACGACCGCCGCTTGGACTGCAACCATTGTGGCGACGCTTCTTCTGATAGTAAAAGTCATCACGTGGTGGGTAACCGGCTCAGTGAGCTTATTGGCGTCATTGATTGACTCCATGTTAGATATCGCGGCTTCGGTTGTGAATCTTGTGGTGGTTCGTTACGCCTTACAACCGGCAGACCGCGAACATACGTTTGGACATGGTAAAGCTGAGTCCTTAGCGGCCCTAGCCCAAGCAATGTTTATTTCGGGCTCGGCAGTATTTTTGATTCTTAACGGGATTGACCGATTTTTCCGCCCACATGCTTTACATGCACCGGAGTTAGGTGTGTATGTATCGCTGTTTGCGATTGTGGTCACACTTGGCTTGGTGATGTTCCAAAAACATGTGGTTCGCGTGACGGGGAGCCAAGCAATAGCGGCGGATTCTCTGCATTATCAGACTGACTTGTATATGAATGCTGCGATCATGGTGGCTCTGGGGCTCAGTTATTTTGGAGTGACTCAAGCGGATGCTGTGTTTGCGATTGGTATTGGTGTCTTCATTCTTTATAGCGCTTTCAAAATGGTCAGCGAAGCGATTCAAACCTTACTTGATAGAAAGTTGCCCGATGAAGAACTTGAGCAAATTAACCAAGCTTGTTTGAGCGTAAAAGGGGTATTGGGCGTGCATCAGTTACGCACGCGAATGTCCGGACCGACGCGCTTTATACAGTTGCATTTAGAGCTAGACGATAACTTACGATTAATTGAGGCGCATTACATTGCTGATAAAGTGGAAGATAATTTATTGGCTCTGTTTCCTGATGCGGACGTACTGATCCATCAAGATCCATTGTCTGTCGTTTTCGGACCTGAGAAAGAGCAGAAAGCGCAAGATTGGTAGGCTTGAAAAATCCATCAGTGCCCGACGACAAACAGGTACTTATTGACTATCTTTCCATCAATACTTATTAAGATTCGTGATCCTGATATGAATCAACAAAGTTTCATAGAGAAACTGTAATACTCTTACATAAGTAGAAAAGTTACATAAAAAAGTGCGTTTTCATTGGTAATCCTGTAGAGGAAATGTAACATAACGCACAGTTCTGGATTATGCAGGTTGCTTGGTAACAAGGGGCCTAAAAGAAAATTAAATAATTGATTGCCAAAGATCGAGGGTGAGCATGATTAAGAAGATCGGTGTTTTAACAAGTGGCGGTGACGCACCTGGTATGAACGCTGCGATACGCGGCGTAGTACGTACAGCACTATCCGAAGGATTGGAAGTATTCGGTGTGTACGACGGCTACCTAGGCCTATACGAAGGCCGCATCGAGAAGCTAGATCGTTCTAGCGTTTCAGATGTGATCAACAAAGGTGGTACGTTCCTAGGTTCTGCACGTTTCCCTGAATTTAAACAAGTGGAAGTTCGTGAAAAAGCGATTGAGAACCTTAAAAAACATGGTATCGATGCACTAGTGGTAATCGGTGGTGATGGTTCGTACATGGGTGCGAAGAAACTGACTGAAATGGGTTACCCATGTATCGGTCTTCCGGGCACAATCGACAACGATATCGCAGGTACGGATTACACTGTGGGCTACCTAAGTGCACTAAACACCGTTATCGATGCAATCGATCGTCTACGTGATACTTCTTCATCTCACCAACGTATTTCAATTGTAGAAATCATGGGCCGTCACTGTGGTGATTTGACTCTGATGTCTGCAATTGCGGGCGGTTGTGAATACATCATCACTCCGGAAACTGGTTTAGACAAAGACAAGCTGATCAGCAACATCCAAGATGGTATCGCTAAAGGTAAGAAACACGCGATCATCGCGCTTACTGAGCTAATGATGGATGCTAATGAACTAGCACGTGACATCGAAGCCGCGACAGGTCGTGAAACTCGTGCAACAGTACTTGGTCACATCCAACGTGGTGGTCGTCCAACTGCATTTGACCGCGTACTAGCATCTCGTATGGGTAACTACGCTGTTCACCTATTGATCGAAGGTCATGGTGGTCGTTGTGTAGGTATCGTGAAAGAGCAACTTGTTCACCACGATATCATCGATGCAATCGAAAACATGAAGCGTCCAGTACGCAACGATCTATACAAAGTTGCTGAAGAGTTGTTCTAAGCAAGTTTGAAATAGATAAACAAAACCGCGGCTTTCCGCGGTTTTTTGTATTTGAGAATCAACAAAAAGAAACTAGCGATAGACGAGTGTTAAGACACGCTGCTCTGCTCTATGAGCGTTAATTTTCGCTCGCGCAGCGCAAACAAGTAGCCCAGTAGCCCACCCAACGTATTCCCAACCGCGATACCGATAAACAAGCCTTCAATACTGTAGATTTGGCTCCCGATCCACGCCGATGGCAAGGTAAAAATGAACAGCCGCATAAAGCTCCACTGGAATGCACGCAATGGCTTGTGCATCGCATTCAAACCACTGACTAACATCATCACTATGCCTTGGAAGCCATAACTAAATGGCACCACCAGTAAATAATGCCAAAGCAGGTTTTTCACCGCATCTTCCTGAGAAAACAGCGCAGCCAGAGGAATGCTCAGTGGCACCATCATCAAGAAGATAAACCCTTGGAATACCACTGCAAAACGCATGCTAATAAATAAACCGGAAAAGGCTCGTTGCGGTTGTTTGGCTCCTAAATTTTGTGCCATAAACGGTGTGAGGGCAGAGGTCAGCGACATCAATACTAAAATCAATATAGACTCAATACGCTGCGCTGCGCCGTAAGCAGCAACCGCCGCTGTACCATGGTTGGATAACAGCATCATCAGAATGGCACCGGACAACGGATTCATCGCGTTTGATAGCGCAGCAGGGGTACCAATTTTTAGTGTCTGTTGCCAGTCTTGTTTCAGCAAAGCCCATTGGGGTTGAGCAAGCAATTTTTCCCGTTTAATTAGCACATAGAATGAGCCACACAAAGCACCTAACCAGCTAAAGGCACTTGCTATGGCTGCGCCTTGAATGCCAAGTTCCGGAAAAGGGCCATAACCGAAAATCAACAATGGATCGAGCATGCCATTAATCAAACCAGCCAACATCATGACTTTTGCTGGTGTTTTTGTGTCGCCAGTAGCTCGGATAGCACTGTTGCCCGCCATTGGGATCACTAGCAGAGGAATGGTGAGATACCAGACCTGCATATATTGCTCAATAAGAGGGATGAGATCATCAGACGCACCAAGAAAACGAAACAATGGCGCAATGGTGGTAAAGCCAATAGAAGACGTGATAGCCACAAGTAACACGGCTAACAACAAACCGTGGGTGGTGAACCGAGCAGCTTGTGGTGCATGACCTTGCCCAAGCAAGCGACCAATATTGGTCGATAGTCCCATCCCAATCCCCATCGTAATGCAGTTAACCGCAAAGGTGACAGGGAAGGTATAGCTGATAGCCGCTAGCGCTTGAGTGCCAAGCAGCGAGATAAAAAACGTGTCCACCAAGTTAAACATCAAAATTGCGATCATGCCCACAGTCATGGGGACGGTCATTTTCCGCAGCGTTTCAGGAATGGGTGCGGTCAACAAACCATGCTTATCGGTCGCTTGGGGTTCTAGCTTGTTATTTTCCTGCATGTGTGACAACTATCTGGTGAGCAAACTGCAAGGATACAAGAAAGCGAGATGCCGAGCGAGTGAGCATTTCTAACGCAAACCGTTGCCTAGTTGTTCGTTATTTTAACTAAGTCACAAAAATTTTGTGCCACCCCCTTGGGATCGCTGCTTCGACCCCTTATATAGGGATCACGTGTCTGGGGCTACAGTCCCTAAGGACAATTATCAAATAAACATGGAAATTTTCAGGAGAGACGACCGATGAACATTCGTCCATTACATGACCGAGTTATCGTTGAACGTAAAGAAGTTGAATCTAAGTCTGCTGGTGGCATCGTTCTGACTGGTTCTGCTGCAGAAAAATCGACTCGCGGTGTTGTTCTAGCTGTGGGTAAAGGCCGCATCCTAGAAAACGGCACCGTACTGCCACTAGACGTTAAAGTCGGTGATACCGTTATCTTCGCTGAAGGTTACGGTACAAAAACTGAAAAAATCGACGGTAAAGAAGTGCTTGTCATGTCTGAAAACGACATCATGGCGATCGTTGAATAATAGCAATCATTGAGTAATTTTTTGCTCAGATTCAATTACGAAATTACACACAAAGAATTTTAGAAAGGAAATCAAAGATGGCTGCTAAAGACGTTAAATTTGGTAATGACGCACGAGTTAAAATGCTGGAAGGTGTAAACGTTCTGGCTGACGCAGTAAAAGTAACACTGGGTCCTAAAGGACGTAATGTCGTTCTAGACAAATCTTTTGGTGCACCAACTATCACTAAAGATGGTGTATCAGTAGCGCGTGAAATCGAGCTGGAAGATAAATTCCAGAACATGGGCGCACAAATGGTTAAAGAAGTTGCGTCTAAAGCAAACGACGCAGCGGGTGACGGTACAACAACAGCAACGGTACTAGCGCAATCTATCGTTAACGAAGGTCTAAAAGCAGTCGCGGCGGGCATGAACCCAATGGATCTTAAGCGTGGTATCGACAAAGCTGTTGCTGCGGCAGTTGAGCAACTAAAAGAGCTTTCTGTTGAATGTAACGACACAAAAGCGATCGCGCAGGTTGGTACTATCTCTGCAAACTCAGACGCAAGCGTAGGTAATATCATTGCAGAAGCAATGGAGCGTGTGGGTCGTGATGGCGTTATCACGGTTGAAGAAGGTCAGGCGCTACAAGACGAGTTAGACGTAGTAGAAGGTATGCAGTTCGACCGCGGTTACCTGTCTCCTTACTTCATCAACAACCAAGAATCAGGCAGTGTTGATCTAGAAAACCCATTCATTCTTCTAGTAGACAAGAAGATCTCAAACATTCGTGAGCTTCTTCCAACGCTAGAAGCTGTCGCGAAAGCATCTCGTCCACTGCTTATCATTGCAGAAGATGTAGAAGGCGAAGCGCTAGCAACATTGGTTGTGAACAACATGCGTGGCATCGTAAAAGTTGCAGCTGTGAAAGCACCTGGTTTCGGTGACCGCCGTAAAGCAATGCTACAAGACATCGCTATCCTAACTGGCGGTACTGTGATTTCTGAAGAGATCGGTCTAGAGCTAGAAAAAGTTGCACTAGAAGATCTAGGTCAAGCGAAGCGTGTTTCTATCACGAAAGAAAACACGACTATCATCGATGGTATCGGTGAAGAAGAGATGATCTCTGGCCGTGTTGCTCAGATTCGTCAACAAATCGAAGACGCAACTTCAGACTACGACAAAGAGAAACTACAAGAGCGCGTAGCTAAACTGGCTGGCGGTGTTGCAGTAATCAAAGTTGGTGCTGCGACTGAAGTTGAAATGAAAGAGAAGAAAGACCGTGTAGAAGATGCGCTAGCCGCAACTCGCGCAGCGGTTGAAGAAGGTGTTGTTGCTGGTGGTGGTGTTGCACTTATCCGCGCGGCATCTAAGATTGCTCACCTAACGGGTGACAACGAAGAACAAAACGTTGGTATCCGCGTTGCACTACGTGCAATGGAAGCGCCAATCCGTCAAATCACGAAGAACGCAGGTGAGGAAGACTCAGTTGTTGCGAACAACGTGAAAGCGGGTGAAGGTAGCTACGGCTACAACGCGGCAACAGGCGAATACGGCGACATGCTAGAAATGGGTATCCTAGATCCAACTAAAGTTACTCGTTCTGCACTACAATTCGCAGCATCGGTTGCAGGTCTGATGATCACAACTGAAGCGATGGTTACTGACCTACCGCAAAAAGACGCGCCAGCGATGCCTGACATGGGCGGCATGGGTGGCATGGGCGGTATGGGCGGCATGATGTAAGCCAGCTTATCTCATCGCTCTAGGGAAACCTTATAGCGGAAAGATAACCGACCAAACCCTTAAAAGTCGAGGCAGATGCCTCGACTTTTTTATGCGTGTCACCTGAGAAACATGACGTTCTGGTGTGGCTTATCATGAAATTTTTGAGCGTAAAAAGCGCCATTTCAGAAGCAAAAAATCGAAGAGAAATATTTTTTCTTTTGAGTCAGATGGTTAAATCTGACCTATTGCTAACACTTTTTGAACGGGGACAGAGCAAAATCTGAACATTACACTATGTTGTAAATTGTTGCTTCCCATCATGGAGATGAAAATGAAAAAGCTTATGACGTCATTGGCGGTTGCAGCCGCTATCGCATCACCTGTTGCTTTTGCCGACAGTACACCTGTGATGTTCTCTACTATCGATAACACAAACGCACCCTCTAATTCTTCAGTAGGTGGCGTTCGTTTAGCTGTGTTGCATGGGCAGGTAAATGAGGTTAAAGGTGTCGACTTTTCACTGCTTGGTATGTCAGAAACGGATCGTACGACAGGTGTGAACTTCGGTCTGTTTTTTGGCGCAGCAAAAGTAAATCAAGAAATGAAAGGCGCGTCTTTAGGCTTAGTTAACTGGAACCAAGGTCAGACGACGGGTGTTAACTTGGGTGCTGTTAACATTACGAACAACGTAAAAGGCTTGAACTGGAGCGCGGTTAACTATTCTGAAGGCTACACCATGGCGGATGTGGGCTTAGCGAGTATCTCTAAGAAGTCTAATTTCCAGTTTGGTTTCTTCAACATGACCGATCAAATCGATGGTGTGCAAATTGGTCTTTTGAACTGTGCGGATAACGGTTTCTTCAAGTGTTTCCCACTCATCAACTTTGCTAAGTAATCCCTGAGAAAGTCAGAATCTTTATATACAGAAAGCCCTCGATGTTCGTCGAGGGCTCTTTAATTACTGATGAGATGAAGTGAGTTTCTCGGAGCGTTAACTATTTAATTAATCGTGATGAAGTTTTGCGTTGTTGAATTCTTTGATGAACACCGCGGCGTAATGCTTTGATGTGGTTTTCTGCTTTATCCACACCTAACAACACGGTTAATGTCAGGAGAGTAATAACCACCGACTGCGTTAAATAACCCAAACCTATCATCAAACCTAAACCTGCTAGCACCCATATTACAGCCGCGGATGTTACGCCATGGATTTTTCCATCAAGTGTCATCATAACGCCAGCGCCTAAGAAGCCGACGCCAGTAATGATCTGACCAAGCACTCGTGCTTGATCAAGTGTATTTGGCGATAACGACACTGCCATCGACATAAACAGGTAGGTGCCTGAAATAATTAATATTGCTGTGCGAATGCCAACCGGTTTACCACGAGTTTGACGCTCTATACCGATCATGAGCCCATTAATGGCGCAGCATAGTAGGGCAGGCCAACTGAATGGGCCAAGATCGAAAATTTGTTCGAATGCTGTATGCATCTTGACCTCCAAAAGTGCGGAGTATGCATAGACTTACCGTGCAAAGCGAACAAAAATAATCAATCTAGACGACAAATTTAATTGAGCGTCAGAGCTTACTCTAAATGCAAATCCAACGGCGTTTTACTTGGCCTGCCACCAATTTCTCGTGTGAGTTTTGGTACCAGATAACCCGATACACGCGTGATGAGTCCGCGCATAATAGCTTTCGCTTCTTCGTCCGAAATAAAGTAGTGCGCTGCGCCTTGCACCTTATCAAGAACGTGGAGGTAATAAGGCAAGATGCCCGCGTCAAATAAGGCCTCACTTAACGCCACTTGAGCTTCTACCGAATCATTCACGCCTTTCAGTAGAACGCCTTGGTTTAGAAGCGTAACGCCCGCTCTTTTGAGCTTGAACATCTGTTCAGCAAATTCGTCATTGATTTCGTTGGCATGGTTGATGTGAGTGACGAGGATGATTTGTAACCTTGATGCTTGCAGAAGTTGGCATAGTTCATCAGTGACTCGAGCTGGAATCACCACAGGTAAACGGCTATGAATACGCAGACGTTTGATGTGAGGAATATGAGCAATGTGCTCTAAAAGCCAATGAATCTCATCGTCTTTTGCCATTAATGGATCACCACCTGAGAAGATGACTTCGTTCAACTCTGGTTGTTGTGCCATGTACTCTAAGCACTTGGTCCAGGCTTGTTTCCCGCTTTTGTTCTCTTGATAAGGGAAGTGACGACGAAAACAGTAACGGCAATTTACCGCGCAGCCACCTTTGACAATCATCAGGGCGCGGTTGCGATACTTGTGTAGCAGGCCAGGGACTTCATTGTCCTGCTCTTCCAATGGATCATTGGAGTAACCCGGATGCACCTCAAATTCGTCGCTCAGTGGTAAAACCTGACGTAGAAGAGGGTCTTTAGGGTTGCCTTTCTCCATCCTATCGACAAAACTTTGCGGTACACGCTGTGCAAACAGCTTGCGCGCGGCAAACCCGTCTTGCCACGGTGAAGGATCAATTTCCAGTATTTCGAGCAATTTTGCAGGATCAGAGATCCCATTCGCCAACTGTTTGAGCCAGTTTTGCTCAACAGATTCGACTTTTCGGGTTATTATGTGCGGCATTGAATTTAGCTCTAAGAATGTAAGAGGAAAAAATGGCTACAGTTAGCACCAATGAATTTAAAGGCGGTCTTAAGTTAATGCTTGATAACGAGCCTTGTGTAATTCTGGAAAACGAATACGTTAAACCAGGTAAAGGCCAAGCGTTCAACCGTGTTAAAATTCGTAAACTTCTTTCTGGTAAAGTGCTAGAGAAAACATTCAAGTCTGGTGACACTTGTGAAGTGGCAGACGTAATGGATATCGACCTAGATTATCTATATTCAGACGGCGAATTCTACCACTTTATGAACAGTGAAACGTTTGAACAGATCGCAGCGGATGCAAAAGCGGTAGGTGAAAACGCTAAGTGGTTGGTAGAAAACAACACTTGTATGATCACTCTTTGGAACGGTAACCCAATTACTGTTACTCCACCAAACTTCGTTGAGCTAGAAGTTGTAGACACAGACCCAGGCCTGAAAGGTGATACTCAAGGTACTGGCGGTAAACCAGCGACGCTATCAACTGGCGCTGTTGTTCGTGTTCCTCTGTTCATCTCAATTGGTGAAGTGATTCGCGTAGATACTCGTACTGCTGAATACGTAGGTCGTGTGAAGTAAGCACTTTATATGATTGTTAGAAAGGTCGCTTCGGCGGCCTTTTTTATTGCCTGTGATTCTTCTCTTTTAATCCCTCTGCGTAAAACATCGATATCCTCCGCAAATTTTTGATGATTTTGTATTATTCGTAAAAATCTTATTTATTCCATGAATCTGTCGATTATTCCTTAATGTAACATTTTGATACATTAGTACTTGTCGCTGAGTTGCATAGCAATCTGATTTTTATCGATTTAACTCAGTAACAATCCAAAAAGGAGAACAAAATGGAAAGCAGAGGTTTAGGAAGGGGTTTAAAGGTGGAAGAAAGACGTCAGTTACTACATAAAGGATTAAAAGCAGCCGTATTTGGCGTACCGCTGTTGGCAATAGGCTTAACGATTAATAGCTCGGTGCTGATGACCGATGCGGGTTACAGCTACGTGCATCAGAATAATATTACTGGTGAGTTGGATGTGTTTACTGAACCTGGCATTCATTTTCGCATGCCATTTCTGTCCAAAATCACCAAGTATGACCAAGTGATCACCGTGTCATTCGGTAACAGCAAGGGCGAAGATTTTTATCAACGCCTTGATGCGATTCAGGTTCGATTTGCCGACACCTATATTGGTCAGATCCCCGTAACATTCCGCTTTAAGCTCAGTAATGATCCTGAAGCGGTGAAGAAGATGCACAAAGAGTTCCGCAATAACAGTAACTTGATCGATGCGCTGCTTGTAAAGAACGCACGTAACGTAACGGTGATTACCGCGACCCAATACACGGGTGAAGAGTTTTTCCAAGGTGGTTTGAACCAGTTCAAATCGAAACTTGGCGATCAGTTACGAGAGGGGATTTATCTGACAGAGCGACGTCAGGTTGAAGTGGAAGAGTTGGATCTTGCGCCTGTTGGGGCGAATCAAGCCAATCCGAACCAATTACAGCGCACCAATCAACTGGTATGGAAAACTGTGCCAGTCGTAGACAAAACCGGGCAACCAATTCGTCAAGACAATCCGTTACAACAATACGGTATTCAAGTGACGCAGGTGACCATTGGTGACCCGCAGCCAGAAAAGCAATTAGATCAGTTATTGGCAGATAAAAAGCGTCTAGTGGCGGATCGTATTCGCGCGATTCAGGAACAAGAAACGTCGAAAGCACAGGCAGAGACCGAGCAGTTACGCAAAGAGATTCAACGAACACGTGAGGTGCAAGACGCTCAGCGTGGTAAAGAACTCGCAATTATTGCTCAGCAAAAAGAAGTGGAAGTTGCACGTCAGATTGCAGAGCGTGAAATCGTTGAAGTGGAAAAAACCAAACGACTTGCTGAAGTCGAGAAGGAGAAAGAGCTAGCTATCGCAGAGGCTAACTTAGCGATTCAAAAAGCGAACGCACTTTCTGCTGAGTTTGAAGCGAAAGCGATATTAGCGAAAGGTCGCGCAGAATCTGAAGTCCTTAAAGGTAAGTATGCGGCGTTAGGAGCAAACCGTGAAGTTTACTTGGCAGAATTGAATCGAGACGTAGCGAACTCGCTGTACAACAATTTGCAAAACTTCCAAGTTCAGATGCCACAAAATTACATTGGTGGAAGTGACGAAACGGGCTTGAAAACAAACCTAGATGTGATTACTGGCTTTGGTGCTCTGGGTCTTATGGACCAGACAAAGAAGGTCGCACAGCAATAAGATCATGGGTGGTCAAAAGCTTAAAAAGCAAAAAGATCATAGGTAACCCAAAGCAATAAAAAAGCTGGCATTTAGCCAGCTTTTTCTTTTTTGGTCAGTGTGCCGTCCTAAATAAGGTTGACACTTTCCACCCCCAAAATTGGAGAGTGTTATGAAATCAACAACTAAAAGAA
>NZ_JAWOSW010000028.1:0-50273 GCF_033338535.1 Vibrio sp. Vb2131 | reverse complement strand
TGGTGATTTCTCCAATTGATTTTCCGGTGTAGCGGTTTCCGACGTCTCGGAAAACCAAGTAGTTCTCTCAAAGTTACCTCTATTAACGACACCAAATTCAGAAGCTTTAGAAAAAAGTTTAAAAAAATAACATTGCGAGATTTAGCTAATAAAATTGAAGAAAAGTAAGAAAAAGTGCTCAAGTTTCCACAAATCGAGCCGAGAGGGCTAAATTGTATAGAAAACCAGCAAAAGGAAACAATTAAAGGTAAGTTCGCAGACGATAGACGTGAAAATTAGAAAAGAAAAAGCCCCTTTTCCTTTGAGAGAACTGGGGCTAGGTTGGTCGCCAGAGCCTATGTGGAGATCAAGAGAAATGAACACATTTCCGGCATACCGAGTGCAACTTTACATTGAAAATGATTGGCAGGTGAGAGATGAGAGAGCCGCTCATTCTATTGTAAAGTTGCTTGCCAAAAGCCTGCATTCCCATCCACGTCTGAATGTATTGAGTACAGGCTAAGTAAACTACTGCAATAGTGACATTGCAGAGTTTGGCAACTGTTTCGCTTGAGCAAGAATCGATGTACCTGCCTGTTGCAAAATTTGTGCTTTGGTCATTTGCGTGGTTTCTTTCGCAAAATCTGTATCTTTAATTCGGCTGTTCGATGCGTCAACGTTTTCTTGGATATTCGCCAAGTTGTTGATGCTGTGACTCAAACGGTTTTGCTTCGCACCTAAGTCTGCACGTTGCGAGTCCACGTATTTCAGTGCCGAATCCAGCACAGAAATCGCGTTTTGAGAACCTTGTACCGTGGTCATATCAATATCTTGTACTGACGTTCTGATAGGTTCATCACTCAGGCCAAGCTCAGATGCTAATCCACCAGAAATAGAAATCTCACCCTGAACGTTTGGATGCGCGACAAAAACTTGCAACTTGCCATCTTCACTTACAGACGCATTAATCATATCAGACTGACCATTAATGTAAGTGGCAAGCTCTTCGATGTCGTCGCCCGCTTTGGCATTAATGTTGATTTCTAGATCATCAACATTGCCGTCTTCGTCTTCACCCATACCTGGTAGCGTGATCTTCAAGTCAGATTTAGCTGGGTCAACGCTCCAGTTTTTATCTTTACCATTTTCAGATAAGAAGGTCACACCGCCCATGCGAGTATCGTCCGCACGAATGCTGGTGAGTCCCATGATCATGGCTTCACCTGAGCTCGCACCAATCTGGAATGCCGCTTCACCGAATGAGCCGTTCAATAGACGACGACCACCAAATGAAGTGGTTTCTGCAATACGGTTTAGCTCGTCAATCAATGCCATTGACTCTTCGTTGATCGCCTGACGCTCAGCCGGAGAGTTAGTACCGTTCGATGATTGAATCGCAAGGTCACGCATTCGTTGCATGACAGAGGTTGCCTCATTCATCGCACCTTCAGCGGTTTGTGCAATCGAGATACCATCGTTCGCGTTACGCATTGCGACATCTAGGCCACGAGACTGTGCAGTTAAGCGGTTAGAGATCTGTAGACCTGCCGCATCATCTTTTGCACTGTTAATCTTATGTCCTGAAGATAAGCGCTCCATCGACGTGTTTAATTCATCAGTCGCTTTGTTTAGGTAACGCTGCGCGGTCATCGCGGAGACGTTAGTACTAACTGTTACAGCCATTTTGCTCTCCTGTTGAGTTCGCAAGCTTTTGCGAAGCGGCCAGCTTTACTCTCATTTGGATAAGCACTGACCGTAAAAGTTACTTGCTAAATCTGCCTTAAACGCAGGGTTTAGAATCTCTAAATCTGTTCTGATATTTTCAATACAATTTGTGTGCCAACTTGCGTAAATTATTTAACTACTTTTAAAAGAATCAAATAAACAATAAGTTAGCCTTATCATTAAGCTATTTCCGGTTTGTCAGCCTCATCTTAGCCCAAGGGTATTGAACGCTGCCCTGTTGCCGCCCGACTTGCCTCCCGCATCATTGCCGCTTTGGGTAAAATCGTGCCGCATGACATCTCAGACTCTCAGGTTACGTCGACTTATCGCGCTTAAGGCTTTGCACATAAGGCATCAAAATCAGACAATGTGTATGAGTGTCATACTAGATGTAGTTAAACAACGTTAGATCTTTGGTCTTACCGAATGCTTGTTGCGATGCCTGTAACGCTCGCGAGTTTTCACTGAACTCGATCACGGCTTTAGAGTAATCCAAGTCCTCAAAGTTGCTCTTCGCTTTTGCCAGAGACAAATTAAAGTCTTCATGATTTTGCTCTTGGATATCCAGCGTACTCAATCGAGCACCGGCATCTGTACGCGCTTTATTCAAATGGATAAAAGCAGCGTGGAATTCTTCTGTCATTTGGTGCAATTTAGCAGTCGCCGACGTATCCGAAACCGATTTGTCTGACCATGCCATTGCATCCTTGAAGGTATCGAAAATGCTGAACTCTGCCCGCTTTTCGATCTCAATGCTGTCACCAGGCGTAATTTGGCCTTTTACGTGCACTTTCAGGCCTTTGTATTCAATCCCTTTCTCTGGAGAAAACTCATCGGCATCCACTACTTTGCCGTTACGCTCTAATTGGTAACCAAATTTGCCGTTATTCATATCGACAAATGTCACGCGATACGCCGCATCATCCTTAGCGTCAACGTTAGTAGCTTTGTTTAGCAACAGCTCAGAGCCGTTTTGTAGATCGTAATTCGGCTGATAATCGCCAAATGGGTTTGGTATCTCCATAAACAGCTTGCTGCCAGGATCGTTCATTGGCATCTCAAGCATGCTGGAGACTTTCATTTTGCGCTGATAATCGTCCCCAGCGTATTGAACACTACCGTCTTTATCGCGATAGAATGGTTGGCTTTTTGGCTTAGTACCCGCAAACACGTAGTTACCAGATTCATCTTGCGAGTTCACTAAGTTAAGGAAGTTGTTCGCAATCTCTTCTAACTCACGCTTCTTTGCTTGTCGGTCTTCAGCAGAAAAGGCACCGTTAATCATCTCCATCGTTAAGCGCTTCGACTCGTCGGCAAAATTCTCCGCATTGGCGATATTAACTTCGTGGTTTTCTAGACGATTACGCACCAACACTATAGAGCTAAGATATTGTTGTAGCTGCTCTTGTTGCTGACTAATGTTTTGGATGTAATGCGCAGCGAGGGGGTCGTCACTAGGTTTCAGTAACTTTTTCCCTGAAGCAAGTTGCTCTTGGTTGTGGTGAACCTTATTCTCTTGACGACGCAAATCATTTTGTACGGACTGATAGTTATGGAAACTAGAAATTCGGGTTAGCACTTATCTCTTCTCCTTACCTCAGTTGTAAAATGGTATTGAAGGTATCATTCGCCGCTTGCATCACACGTGATGAAGCCATGTACGCTTGTTGAAACTTCATCATGTTGGCCGCTTCTTCATCGAGGTTAACGCCAGAGATAGAAGCAACGCGCTCTTGTGCCGCCTCATGCTCTAAGCGAGCGACAGAGGCTAATCGGTTTGCTGTAGAAGATTTCAATCCGACTTCGGTATTGAGGTTGTGATAAACATCGATCAAAGTACTGGATTTTCCGTCCATCATCTTATCTGTTTGGATCTTCTGCATTTTTCTCAAGTTGCCATTACCACCTTCCGAAGGCACCAAGTTCGCGGTGAACTTGTCATTCATCAGCGCACCTTCGCTCAGCTCAAATACAGTCGCATCGCCATTTTTATACAGCGGATGACTTTTCGGCACTGAGATTTCAATCATCGGGTTATCTTTGTCTAGCGGGTATGAGTATTTGTCCGATAGCAAATTGCCTTTGTTGTCCGTGATCTTTAACCATGGCTTATCATGTTTCTCGTCGGCTGGTTGTACGGTGACCTCAAACTCTTTAACATCCCCCGCCTCACGAATTTTGAACTTGGCGTTACCTTGAGCAAAAGTGGTTGAAGCTTCATAACTTTGCGCGGCAATGGCTTTTGCATCATTGGTTTCCATCTTGATGATGGCTGCGCCACTTCGTGTTGGGCGCAATAATACGCGCTCACCAGCGGCAAGACCTTCACCGATTTGCACTTTCATACCATCCAGAACAAACGAAGAATCTGATTGATCAATGTTCAACGACATTTGCTCACCTTTCGGTGTTGTCACGCTATACTGGTCGCCATCATAACGTAGCGAATATTCACCACCTTTGATCGCTGAAATATCATCAATGTAAACCGCAACATCAGCTTGAGAGTCAGGCGCAGCAAAAACTCGAGATTTTGCCACCAGCTCAGAGTTCACGTCGGTAAATACGTCTTTACCTATCTTACCGTTAAGATCCAGACCTTGAGATTGCAGCTGATTAATTTTGTAGGAGAAACCCGTCGCTAAACGGCCCATTTCATCTTGCAGTTGTGGAATGTGTTTGTCGCGCATTTCAAGCAAAGCGCCGATTTTGCCATCCATGTCGTCAGACTTGATCGCTTTAATGCCATCCCCTTCCACCATTGCTAAGCGTCTTTGATGAACATCCGGATAGCCATCGATCATTTTGAGCTGGCTTGCTTCCGTGCCAGAAACAAGAGTGTGTCCATTGCCGATATGAACATTAAACCCTTCGGCATTTTTGCGTGGGGTTACGGTAACTTTGGTGTACTCTGACAGCTCAGTAACCAGCTTTTCATGCTGATCCATCAGGTCATTATGTGGGCCCGGGGTGCGCATCATCAGTCGATGAATATCGCGAATTTCCAACGCAAGTTGGTTAACGCGCTCAATGCCCATATCCAATTTTTTATTGGTGACATCAGATTGCAGTCGAACGGTTTCGTGGAAATCATTTAATGTATCAGAGAAGATTTTCGCCTTTTCCAATACCACTTTTCGTGCCCCTAAATCGTTCGGGGTATCTGCCATGGTTTTTACCGCATCGAACCACTCATTCAGGTTCTCAGGAATTTTCTTCGATGCCACAGAGCTCAACATGCTAGATAGCATATCAAGATTGTCTTGGGTATCCGTTTTGTTGGCATTGTTGGTCGACGACAGGTTCAGTTCATTCACGGCAAACTGATCCCACGAGCGGCGAACATTTTCCACATGCACACCCATGCCGTAGGTAGAACCACCAAACATGCGCGGATCATTCGTGCCTTGGATAACAGACTGACGGCTATAACCCTCTGTATTAACATTAGAAATGTTATGACCAGTGGTGTTTAATTGCCTCTGAGCAGTAAGCACACTTTGAGTACCTACATTCAGAAGATCTGACGCCATACATGCCCCCAAAAACGAAATATAAATCGGCAAAACCGATCACCTAGACACATTAAAAGCAAAAGATGTGCCAAGTGATAGAAAGGCGTAGATGTTCAGATAAAGTGAAGGCTTGCACTATGGCAAGCCTTCGAGAACGTCATAAATTGTCGCAGAGACATTACATACTTTCGATTTTATCCTTCACCTGCAGGACTTTATCTGCGTAATTCGGATCGGTCGCGTAACCCGCACTGTGGATACCGCGAATAAACGACTCTGAATTCCCGCGTTGCTGCAATGCTGTCTCGTAACGTGGGTTGTCATTCAAAAATCGTACAAAGTCACTAAAGCTGTCTTCGTAACTTGAGTAGGAGCGAAACGCTGCCGTCTCTTTCACTGGCGTGTTATCGTGGAACTCTAAAGTTTGAGTCGTCACTTTGTCACCCTGCCAGCTTCGATCTGCTTTGATGTTAAATAAGTTGTTGCTGCTGCCACGCGCGTTCTTCACGACCTTTTGTCCCCACCCCGTTTCCAAAGCGGCTTGCGCAAGTAGCAAAGATGGCTCGACACCTAAGGCTTTCGCAGCTTTCTCCGCGTATGGCTTCATCGAGTTAACAAAGGATTCTGGTGAATCGAATCGAGTGGGTTCATTGCTTGGTCGAGATAATTGACCAGATTCAATCAAGCGCTGTTCAATCTCGCGCGCTTTTTTCGGGTCAACACGACGATATTCCGCAGCATTGTTTGCCGCATCACGCATAGCCGTTTCTTTTTTGTCGTTCCCTTGCCCAGCCGTTAATTGCTTAACAATCATATCGGCCAGTCCCATTGAACCAGACGAACTCAATTCACTCGCCATCTGTTCATCCAACATTTGTCGGTAGAACTTCTCGTTTTGGCTGTTCATCATGTTGGACTCAAAGCCCTCATTGGCTTCACGCATGGATTTCAACATCATGGAGGTGAAGATCGATTCGAACTGACGAGCAGCCGCATGCAATGCTTCTTGCTCGCCATCTTTTCCCTCTTTCACTGCTTTTTGACGCAGAGTGTCCAGAGAACTGATGTCATGGATAAAACCAATGTCGTTAGGATTGTTCATTATACCTACCTCCTAACCATTAAATGATGATCAACTGGCCTTCAATGGCACCAGCTTGCTTCAATGCTTGTAAAATTGCCATCAAGTCCGAAGGCGCAGCCCCGACTTGGTTCACGGCACGGACCAAATCATCCAACGTTAAGCCTGGTTCGAACTTAAACATTTTTCCTTGCTCTTCGCTGACTTCGATATCCGAGTCTGGTACGACTACGGTTTGCCCACCAGAAAAGCCGTTAGGTTGGCTAACATTCAGGTTTTCTTTGATCGCAACCGTCATGCCGCCATGCGTTACTGCTGCTGGTTTAAGACGTACATGCTTACCAACTACAATAGTGCCCGTTCGTGAGTTAACGATGATTTTGGCTGCACCATCTGCCGGGTCGAATTCTAGGTTTTCGATTGCCGATAAGAACGCAACACGCTGACTGACGTCACGAGGAGCACGCACGCGCACTGATGTCGCGTCAACAGCGCTCGCCATTTGTGGGCCAAGGAAGTTGTTTACAGCATCCGCCATACGTTGAGCCGTTGTGAAGTCTGACTCAAGCAAGTTGAACGTGATGTAATCACCACGACCAAATGGGTTTGGAATTTCTCGCTCTACTGTCGCACCACTAGAGATAAGACCAACGGTTGGATTGTTACCTACGATTTTAGAACCGTCAGCGCCTTCAGCACTGAAGCCGCTCACCACTAAGTTACCTTGAGCAACCGCGTAAACTTGACCGTCGAGACCTTTGAGGAACGTTTGTAGTAGCGTACCACCACGCAAACTTTTAGCACTTCCGATGGAAGAGACAGTCACGTCCACTTGCTGACCCGGTTTAGAGAAAGGCGGCAACTCTGCCGTAACCATGACTGCGGCAACGTTTTTAATTTTTGGCTTTGTGCCCGGCGGCATCTGAATGCCGAAGTTTTGCAGCATGGCGGCGAAACTTTGCTCTGTAAACGGGTTCGCTTCACCCGTACCAGGTAAGCCTGAAACCAAACCATAACCCACGAGTTGGTTGCTTCGTACACCTGCCACTTGCGCGACGTCTTTGATACGTGCGGCTTGGGCTACGGTAGAAAACAGAGCAACGCTCATCAGTACTAAAAGGAGTTTTTTCATGCTTACTTATCTCTTGCAGTCAAATTGCCGTCAGCAGGGCGTGTTATAGCGCTACATTAAAAAATCGTGCCAAGAAGCCTGGCTCTTGCATATCTTGTTGCAAACCAGTGCCAGAGTACTGAATTCTTGCGTTAGAAACGCGATTTGATGCAATGGTGTTGTCGAAATTAATATCATCCGGACGAATAGTGCCACTTAAACGTATGTACTCATCACCTGTATTTAGCGTCATCCACTTCTCACCGCGGATCACGAGGTTGCCGTTTGCCAGTACTTCAATCACCTCAACAGTGATGTAACCACTGATGCTGTTGCTCTGCTTTGCAGAAGAGTCACCCGCAAATGAGTTGGAATTGTTTAAGTCATAAGAGAAATTATATTTTCCGCCAATTTGCAGCTCTTCTCCGCCCACTTGAAGCGGGTCCATTTGCGCTTCATTGGTTTTCGATAAATCGGCATTTGCGCTTTTCGTCGCACTGGTTGTCTCATCCAGTGTTACGGTAATAATGTCGCCAATACCACGTGGTTTAGAATCGTCATAGAGATCGGTAATGTGCTCGGCGCTAAACAACGAACCTGTTGCAGCAGCATAATGCTCAGGTTTGTTTTTCGGATGAATTGGAGCCCAAGCAGGGTCGCCAGCAACCGGATCGCTTCTACCACGTAAAGTATCTACAATACCGCTGCTCTCTTCTTTCGATTTATCGCCTTCTACTGCGTCGACCACAGTGGTTGCTTGTGTCACTTCATCCGTTTCAATCGGTTCCAACATGGCACAGCCCGACATCGTAGCAATCAAAGCGAGTAGGCAAATACGTTTCATCGTGAGCTCCTCAAATCTTGCTCTTAATCGTTACAATTGCTGGTTAACGAAGCTCATCATTTTATCGACTGACGAGATCACTTTTGAGTTCATTTCGTAAACGCGCTGGGCTTCGATCATGTTGACCAACTCTTCCGTTACATTCACGTTGGACGCTTCCAGCATGGATTGACGAATTTCACCCAAACCGTCCAAACCAGGAACACCCTCTTGTGGATCGCCACTGGCACCCGTTGGTAAGTAAAGGTTCTGACCAATTGGCTCTAGGCCGCCCGGGTTAACAAAATCTGTAATGGTTAGCTGACCAACGACTTGGTTGTCTTGCTGACCTCGGACGCGAACCGACACTTCACCATCCGTACCGACAGTAATAGAAATCGCATCTTCTGGAATCACAATTTCAGGCTCTACAGGGTAGCCAGAACCCGACGTGACTAACGTGCCTTCACCATTTAGCGTGAACTGACCGTTACGGGTATAACCGATGTTGCCGTCCGGCAATGTCACTTGGAAAAAACCGTCGCCTTCCACCATCATGTCCAGTGCGTTGGTCGTTGTCTGTGCATTGCCGTGCGTGTGCACTTTTTGCGTCGCAACCACTTTAGAACCCGCACCTAACATCAAACCACTTGGCAGTTCCGTGTTCTGAGATGACTGGCCGCCAGGTTGGTTGATGTTCTGATAGAACAAATCTTCGAATACTGCACGGCTCTTTTTGTAGCCGACAGTAGAAGCGTTCGCCAAGTTGTTCGAAATCGTGGCAATGTTGGTTTGTTGGGCGTCTAGACCTGTTTTACTTACCCATAGTGCTGGATGCATAGTGAACCTCTAACTCTGTTAACTCATACGAAGCAGTGAATCTGAAGATTTATCCATTTCTTCAGCTGTGCTCATCATCTTGACTTGCATTTCAAACTGACGTTGTAAGTCAATCAATGCGGTCATTTCACCTACGGCATTCACGTTACTGCCTTCTATCGCTCCCGTCTGGAGACTAACAGTCGCGTCTGCTTCGTAAGGTTGGTTTGGAGTTTTATGGCGAAATAAGCCATTGGTGTCTTTAAACAAGCTTTGATCATTAGGCTTAACGAGCTTAATGCGATCAACCGCTTGGAATTCTTCTGCCGGGGCACCTTGAGGAAGTACAGAGATGGTGCCATCCCGACCGATTTCAATTTTGGAGAGAGGGATAGGCAAAGTAATCGGCGCGTCGTTTTCACCCAGCACCAAATGACCACTTGCGTTGGTAAGCATGCCATTTTGATCGACTTTTAGGTTGCCGTTACGGGTCAACCCTTCTTTCCCTGTATGATCGAGTACCGATATCCAACCGCTGCCTTCAATCGTCACATCCAGATCACGCCCTGTTGTAATCACGCTACCTTGAGCAAAGTTATGCCCTGGACGCTCTGTCATGCTGAACACACGTGAAGGATGGCCTTCACCATAAGCCTGCATTGAGCGAGCCTGTGCTAAATCAGCCCGAAATCCGGTCGTGCTTACGTTAGCCAAGTTATTAGCGCGCAATTGTAGTGCCTGCATATTTTGCTTGGCGCCACTCATTGCGAGAAACAGTGCGCGATCCATAAATTACTCCAAAAAATCTCTCTGTACACGGAGTAAAAAGCAATAGTTATGCCAAAATAAAAATAGACTTACTAATCAATATCTTGAATTAATAACAAACTATTAAAAGAGGTCAATAGAGGCAGAAAACTGTAACGAGAGGCAAGGTTTTGATCCATACGGCGGCAACAGCGGCAAATCGTAGATCAAAGCATGCTTAGCCTGAGTGAGGTGTATTCAGGCTAAGCATCAGATGAATGTCATGATGAAAATGAACAAAGCGGTAATTACTAAGAAGCAATCACACGCCATTGCTTACTCAAGCAGAGTATCGAATGACCCAGCTAGTGCTCTAGCGGATCTGTAAGATATTCTGTTGTAGTTGGTTGTGTACTTCTAGCGAACGTGAGTTTGCTTGGAAGTTACGCTGAGCAGAGATCAGGTCCACCAACTCCTGAGTCATATCAATGTTTGATTGCTCTAGCATACCGTTGTTGATAGTACCGAAAGAGCCTTTGTTTGATTCACCCCAGATCTTGTCACCAGAGAACTGCGTTGAATCCCATTGAGTGCCGCCTTTCTTATCCAGACCTTGCTCGTTTGGAACACGTACGAGAGCAACACGACCCAATGTAACGTTTTCACCGTTTGAGTAAGTCCCCAATACGCTGCCGTTTTCATCGAAGTCAACTTTGGTTAGGAAGCCCGTTGTTGCACCGTCTTCGTCAAACTTAGTCAGTTCGAACGGAGCCGCAAACTGTGTTGCTGAGCCTAAGCCGAAGTTAAGCGTCTGCGCAGGATCAGCACCATTCATATCGACTGGTGTCGTGTTCGTCGCCGGATCGCCCAGAGCCACAGAAGTGATTGGCTGACCATTGTTCAAGCTCGCCAACGTACCATCGTTGTTGAACTTCATGGTATGCCCCACATGACCTGTTGGCGTTTGCGCATCACCAGCCGCAACATTTAAAGGCTTTTCACCTTCTTTATCTGTCACGGTGTAGTAAGTGTTCCATGTATTTGGCTGAGTCTGATCTTTCAAGTAATACGTCGTTAGCTTGTAAGACTGACCCATCGAGTCATAAATTGTCGAAGAGGTTGAACGGTTGTATGTATCTGGGTCTGAAAAATCAAACTGCGTTGGATCTTTCAAATCGCCGTTCGCTGGCAAGTTCACACCCACTTCAATGTTTGCTGTTTGTTTTGGCTTACCAAATTCAGCAGGAATATTGATGGGTTGTGGCTCGTATGAAGAAACCTCACCAGAGCTTGGATCCACTTGGTAACCTAATAAGAACTCATCGTTCGCGGTCACCATGTAGTTTTCTTTATTTAAATGGAATGCACCATTACGTGTCAGTTCATTCTGTTGTGGAGTCAGACGCTCCTTCGCCACGGCGAAGAAACCTGTCCCCGAAACACGCAGATCCATTGGGTTGTTGGTGTAAATGCTTGAGCCTTCATGGAACTGCTGCGCCACTTGGCTTGCTTGCGCACCACCACCCGGCGTGGTTTTTGCGTTAGTAAATAAAGAGTTAGAGTAAACATCAGCAAACTCAGCACGGGATTCTTTAAAGCCGTACGTGTTGGCGTTCGCAATGTTGTTACTGGTGGTGTTCAAATCCAGTTGGGCGGCGGACAAACCGCTTAAAGATACATATGACATTCCAAAATCTCCTAATCTAGCGAGCTATGACTACGCTTTGCCGACTTCCAATACTTCTGCAAGTCGAACTGGCGATTCAAAACCAGCCAGATTGAGTAATACGTTTCCGTCACCTTTGCCAAGCAATACGCTGTTTACGTTGGCATACGTCGATACTGGGAACTCTTGCGACTCCCCTTCAACTAAGCCAGACGCTTTCACTTTGTATTTGCCAGCTGGCAGTGGATTTCCGCTTTCATCTTTACCGTCCCAAAGCACACGCGTGTCGCCGGCTGGTTTCGCCCCTACCTCAAAGGTACGAACCAGTTGGCCAGCTTCATCCTCTACACGAACAAACAGATTATCGATAGATTGTGAAAGCTTAACCATTGCCGCCATTGGAGCGTCGTCCTGCTTCACACCTGCTGCTCCTGGGACCAATACGTCACGCCCTACCAAAGAGGAAGCTTGTAACGCTTGATTTGATGTCATTGACGAATTCAAACTCTCAAACTGAGTGTTCATCTTGCCAATGCCATCAACGGTCGCAAATGAAGCCATTTGCGCAATCATCTGGTCATTACTTACCGGCTTAAAAGGGTCTTGCTGAGACAGTTGCTTCGTGAGTAATGATAAGAAGTCTTCCTGTTTTAGGTCCTGCTTACCCGTGCTCTCTTCCGCTTTCTTGTTACTCTCTTGTAGACTTTTAAGCTGGTCGATATAGGACAAGCCGCTTTGACCAACGTTGTTAATTCCGGCCATACGCTACCCCCTTATCCTTATTGACCCATCTGCAGCGTACGCAGCAGCATTTGTTTACTAGAATCAGCGACCTGTACATTAGTTTGGTATGCACGAGAAGCTGAAATCATGTTTGCCATTTCTTCCATTACATTGACGTTAGGCTTGTAAATGTAGCCTTCTTCGTTTGCAAGGGGATGGTCTGGGTTGTACTCCGCACTCAGCGGTTTATCACTTTCTACAATACCCATCACTTTCACTGGCACCGTATCACCGCCACGCATGGCGTTACTTAACTCTGCACCAAACACGGCATGACGCGCTTTGTAAGTGTCTTTCGCAGAGCTGCTGACACTGTCGGCGTTCGCCAAGTTGCTTGAGGTAGTATTCAGACGAACGGATTCAGCGCTCATTGCGGAACCTGTCACATTGAAAACGTTAAATAAGCTCATCTAAATTATTCCCCTTTGATTGCTTTGGTTAAGTTCTTGAATTTGCTGCCTAGAAAGTCGAGTGATGCTTGGTGTCTGATTTGGTTTTGCATAAACAAGTTACGCTCTAAATCCAAGTCTACCGTGTTGCCATCTCCCGTATCTGGTTGCGTAGGAAGACGATATAACTTGTCCCCAATCAACGTCGTAGTGGCAGGAATATGCCGACCATCTGTGCGACTAAGACCAATGCTTGCCCCAGATGTTGCCGCTTGCAATTCCTTCGCAAAGTCTAAACCTCTTGCTTTGTAACCAGGCGTGTTTGCTTGTGCGATGTTGGTGGAAATCACCTCTGCATTGCGCTCACGTACGCCCACCGTGTGCTGGTGGATGCCTAGTGCATTGTCAAAAGATATAGCCATGTTTGCCTCTACAATTAAGAACTGACCGTGATTGATAACCAAAAAGCAATTAGCATGCCAAAACCTAAAGCATTACACCAACCTAGTGGTTACCGTGAATTGAAATAGCAATAAGTGAGCCAAAGTAACTGGAATGTCATGTCGTATCACTTTGCTCACTTAATAAAGATACACCGTGTTGAGGGCACAAGGCAAAAACGCGCTTCAACTAATTGAGTGATACATGAAGCGCTCGGCGCAGAAAGGTAACAAACAAAAAAGCCTGACACGAAGTCAGGCTTTTCTATCAATGAAGAGATACCGCTATTTAAGCTTGTAAATGATGCCCGGATTACAGCGCACCATTTCAAATTTATCAGTCAGACCAGTTAGCGACTCTGATGCCCCTAACAGCAAGTAGCCACCAGGGTTTAAACTGCTCGCCATTTGGTTAAGCACTTTAGATTTCATTTCTGGAGAAAAGTAAATCAATACGTTACGACAGAAAATGATGTCGAACTTACCCATCAGTGCGTAACTGTCCATCAAGTTTTGTGGACGAAAGTTCACCAAACGCTTGACGTTATCTTTGACTTTCATGCGACCACCGTCCGCATTTTCAAAGAAGGTGCGACGACGTTCTGGTGAAAGCCCGCGACCCAAAGCCAAGTTGTCGTACACCCCTGCACGACACATCTCGAGCATACTTGCCGAAATATCTGTGGCTGTAATGGACACGTTTGGTAACAAGCCCGGCTTGCGCTGTTGCGTTTCCAGGATCGTCATTGCAATAGAATACGGTTCTTGGCCCGATGAACTGGCAGCAGACCAGATCTTAATTGGGCGCTTGCTTGCCGCTACTTCTGGCAATAATTTGTCAGCTAAAACCGTGAACGGATAAGTATCTCGAAACCACAAGGTTTCGTTAGTCGTCATCGCATCCACAGCGGCGACTCGTAATTCTCGATTACGCCCTGTAACAACATCACGTAGCAAATCTGATAACGATGCGAGCTTAAACTTCGTCACTAAAGGACTCAGTCGGCTACGCACGAGGTATTGCTTGCTATCACCTAACACGATGCCACATTGCGATTCTAGAAAACGGCTAAAGTCACGATACTCTTGATCACTGATTGTAATAGCAGTCATTAATGTCTCTTTTATTGTGTTAATGCAGATTTAACCGCGTTACCCAACTCATCTGGGTTAAATTTCGCAATGAAGGTGTTGGCACCTACACGCTCAACCATAGCTTGGTTGAATACACCACTTAATGAAGAATGGAGGATAACATAAAGGTCTTTCAAATCGGCATGTCTGCGAATTTCAGCCGTTAAGGTATAGCCGTCCATTTCTGGCATTTCAATATCGGAAATAACCAACGAAATTTGATCGTAGATATTGCCTTCTTGAGCCATTTCAATCAACTTATTGTACGCTTCTTTGCCGTCTTTGACAGATACGACCTCAAAACCGATGGATGTAATCGCACGCTCTACCTGTTTACGCGCGACCGTCGAGTCATCAGCAATCAGTATGCGGCGTACAATAGGCTTTTCTTGTTCTGCTTGTGCGATTTCTTCGCCAATAGCGGAATCCATCGTTTCATCAACTGGCGCAATTTCTGCCAGGATTTTTTCAACGTCAAGGATTTCAACCAGCTCATTGTCAATGTTTGTAACGGCAGTCAAGTAGTGCGCTTTACCTGCGCCGTCTGGCGGTGGCAAAATCGCTTCCCAATGCATATTGATAATACGCTCAACCGATGATACCAAAAATGCTTGGATCGTACGGTTAAATTCTGCAATAACAACAAAACATTTATCTAAATCAGTGGTTGGGCGGCCACCAATTGCCAGGCTCAAATCAATAACGGACACGGTATGGCCGCGGATATGAGCGATACCTTTAACCAGAGGGTGTAGATTTGGCATTGAAGTCAGCTTAGGGCACTGTAGTACTTCTTTCACTTTGAATACGTTAATGCCGTAGCGCTGTCGGCCCATCAGTCGAAAGGTCAATAATTCCAATCGGTTCTGACCGACGAGTTGCGTACGCTGATTCACCGAGTCAAGAATCCCCGTCATATGCTCATCTCCATCTCAAACTTTTTGTTTTTAAATGATACTCTACCACTGGCAAGCACGATACCAGGGAGACAGTATGGCGTATTTCACTTTCACTTCGACACCATTGACTATGACAATATGTAGAGCGCTAATTACAAAGTACGCTAAGTCTATCGGCATTTTGCTCAGTATGTTTAGCTTTTTTGTTCATTCAGCTTCAGATAATCAGATCGAGCAAATAAAAACAGCAGCAGAACAACATATTCTTGCTACGGTCGATCAGCCTGATGGTGGCGAGCTATCTGTTAATGCGGCAGAGATCGACTCGAGAATAAAAGCAACGGATTGCCCTGTTCCGTTAGATACATCTGCCTCTTCCACCAGCAGCACGAGAAGTAACATCAATGTGTTAGTGGAATGCCAACCGGATGACTGGAAAGTCTATGTCCCTGTGAGGATCTCGGTATCAGTACCAATGATCGTCGCTACACGAACACTAGGGAGAGGAGAAATCGTCAGCGCATCGGATGTTACCACTTCCATGATCGAGCTACAGCGCTTTCGTAAAGATGGATTTTCTAGCTACGATCAAGTGGTTGGGGCAAAGCTAAAGCGTAATGTTCGCTTAGGCGATGTCGTAGAGAGAAATGATGTTTGTGTGGTATGCCGAAATGAAAAGGTCATTATCAAAGCGGTGAATTCTGGCATGACGATCACAACGCAAGGCACAGCATTGCAGGATGGTTCAGCTGGCGATCAAGTAAGAGTGAAAAATGATAAGTCGCAACGTATAATAGAAGGCATAGTGACTGACATTGCGGAAATCACTGTTAATTTTTAATACCCACTGGTAGCGTGTTTAAACTGATCAATAAAAATGCAAAAAATGACTAAAGTTATTTTTGCGCTGGTCGATAGTCTGGATACCAGTATTACGATACAAGGCAAAGGTTAAACATGGCAGGTATAGATAATATACGTTCAGGGCAAATGATGACGACAACAAGTCGCGCACCTGCACGTAACGATTCCAATGCTACCAGCACGACAGAATCAAAAAAGGCGCCAGCGCAACAAGACGCAGTATCACTCAGCCAGCAAAGTAAAGCCGTCAGTAAACTCCAGAAGGATATGGCAGCTTCTCCGGCATATGACAGCGCCAAAGTTGCAGCAATCAAAGAAGCTATCACAAACGGTTCATACAAAGTCGATCCTGAAAAATTGGCTGACAACATGATTAAGTTTGAAAACGAATTGCAAGGCAAAAGCTAACTGACTTAGGCCGAAGGTAAGTATTTTATGGCAGCATTAGTCGATCTCATTAATTTCCAGCTAGAAAATGCTAAGGCACTTTCCGCTGTTTTACGCCAAGAAACACAAGCAATAACGGCGCGTGTCTCTACCGAGATTGAGAACATTGCCAAACAGAAGATGACGCTCATTGATCAGCTCAGAACAACTGATCAGCGAATCGCCTCTCACCCGCACGTCAATCAACTTACTGAAGATGAGCACCTAAGTCAGGTTGTTGCTCAAATCCAATCGATCGTCCTCGACTGTCAACAAGTTAACCAAGTAAATGGCGAATCGCTTAGTCGCGCACAGCTGAGCTTCAATAAACTCAACAACATGCTCCAGCGAACTCATGGCAAAGTTGGCATGACCTACAATGCGGGCGGAAAAACCCACACCATCTCGACGCTTGGCACCAATATAAAAGCTTAAACGTCACTCCTACCCTCAATTCCCGCGCTCACGTAGATATAAAAAAGCGACTCATTGTTACCAATCAGCCGCTCAAAAAGATTATCTGTCTAGTGAAATGGTTTAAAACAAAGTTTGCTGACGCTTCTCAGGCACTTGCTGAACTTCTCCGTAATCACGTAGCTTATCCATTTTACGGATATCCAGACGCAGCTCAGTCACATAACTGTCTTCAACAAGATAACTACGCACAACTTCTGCACCACGAATTACACCATCGACGGCACCAGTGGTGCTTTCAATACCCAAACGCTGGTCTTGCAGCTCTGCACGTCCACTAACACGCATGCCATAAACTTGCTCTGCTAGCTCACGATAAGCATCAATTTTTGATGCGCGCATTGCTCGTACACGCTTTTCTTCTACTGTGCGGCCTGTTTGCTCACTGACGCTAGCGTAGCCCACCGCCACTAAGATTTCATCTTGACGCATCTGTTGTAATGGCTGACACCCAACCAATATCAGTGTGGCAACAATAAATAATAACTTCTTCATGCTTCTATCCTATGGACGGAGAATCACAGTGTACGGCTGACGAATGGTAGGGTCAGAACGAATCAACACACCATCTTGTGTGCGGATGCTATTTAACGTATCTAAGTCACGCCCAATACGGTCAGCCGGAAGGAAACCTTGCGCTGTCGCTACAACTACACGGCTTTGCATGCCAACCACGCGTGCATTGACAAGCACTCCGCCCTCTTGGCGCAACATTGTTCCGGTCAGTACATACTGAATTTGCTGCTCTTGAGCTAAATCTTGCCAATCACGACTTAAAGCAAAATCGCCCTGCTGCGTCACTTGAATAGAGCCCGTAGTTTTGAAATCAACCACTTTAAACCCTCGGCGCTGAAACTGATGGATAAAACCTTCAGAGACCGAGTTACCTAACCAGTTTGTTGCATCCATATTTTGTAGATCAACAAACGAGGTAATCGCAATCGGTGTCCGCGCTGATACTGCCACATTAGAAACCATCAGGTCTTCTGTCATGCTCTCAATGAAAAAGTCCATCGTATGACGCGGACTATCCATCAGCATGAACTGGCTTCCCGAGTAAGGTTCTTTACCATTGTAAATCGGTGAGTACGCGCACGATGTCAGAAGCGTCATCATCGATGCGGCGACAAGCCACTTTTTCATGGTTTGATTCTCCAGATAATCTTAGGTGATACCGTTCTTTATTAATTCCTTTCCAAGAAAGTGAATATTGGAACAGTCTTTGCTTTTCTTTGTTTGCCTAACGAAGAAAAACCCACCAAACTTCACTGAATTTGTTAAAGCAATATTTATACCCGAACGGTTGTAACCAATGAAAAAAATATTAAACAGTCTGTTTTCAATCACTTTAGTGATGCTTGTGCCTTTTAAGGTAATGGCATCTTGGTATGAAGTCACAGGCGTTGCCACCATCGTTTCTTCAGAAGAGACGGCAAGGCTCCATGCGTTGGAAGACGCGCTGTTCAAAGCCGTCAATTTTTCGGGCGCAGATATTGGCAGTATTAGCAACTTGATGCCGCTATTAGAAGAAAGTCGCAACGAATACCAGTTTACCAATCATGAAGTCCGTTACATTTTGGTGGAGTCTGAACGCAAACGTCGCGGTAAAGTCGAGGTAAAAATCCGCGTTGATATTTATCCATCGGCAACGGGTTGCCACACCGATCAATACAAAAAGACAATGCTGGTCGGCAATATTGAGGTCGCATCACCACAACAAGCAGTGATGGGACAAATTTATCAAGTTGGTGACGATTTTAGCCACGTAGTGAACCGTCAACTTGATCAAACCTCACGCAGCTTTGTGTCTGTTGGTACAACGGACTATTCAATAAGCAGCAACTATCCTGCTCGCACTCAAATGATCGCGCAAGACAATGGCGCACAATACATCATTGGAGGGGTCATTACCGATCTCACTGCAACGGTCGAATCTCAACTATTGCAAGATGACATCATCAATCGTCAGTTTGCGTTAGAAATGAAAGTATTTGATGGTAAAACTGGCCATGAAATCTTCAACAAAGCCTACCGTGAGGTCGCGCGTTGGCCATTTGCTAAGACGAGTCAAGTGGACACTCGTAGTGCACGTTTTTGGGCATCGACCTATGGCGAGATGATGCTTCGCGTTAGTCGCAATATTATGTTGGATCTGGAGTCGGAGCTATCTTGCAAAATTACACTGCCAGAGGTTGTGGCAGTCTTCGGTAATACCGTAACGATGGATCTCGGCCGTATGCACGGCGTAAAAGAGGGAGACAAATTGCAGCTTTGGCACACCGCGTCGTTTATCGACCAAAATGGATTGCCAAGAAACAAAGTCTCGCAAAGCGAAATTACATTAACGGTATCACGCATATACGAACACGAAGCGGAACTGACGATTGATCAGCCAAATTTAGCATCTAGCGTTCAAATTGGCGACGTAATGAACAAGATCCTATAAAAGCAAACATTAAGTCTTGAGATATGCTCACTTTTGAATATTATAGGCAGCGCATCTTATTTGATTATACCAATGACCGTAGCGAATCGTTCAACGTGATGCTGATACAGATCTAAGTAGATTGCTAGATTTGAACTCAGTAAAACAGTGCAATGAACTGCAACTATTGGTATTACGCCCCCATGGCACAGCTGGATAGCGCAGTCCCCTCCTAAGGGACAGGTCGTAGGTTCGAATCCTACTGGGGGCGCCATATCATAGCCTTAGCTCCCACTTGAGCTAAGGCTTTTTTGTATCTTCAATTTCAAGCCTCGCACTGCTCCCCCTAGTACATCGTGTTAGGTAATCTTCCCAGTAATCAATATGATCGGATCAGGTGTTTCGGTTACGGGATAAAGCCTTCTACTGATCTGACTTCTTCCCCTTGAAATCATTTCAACAAGCCCTATTTACAGTTTTGTATTTTATTACTTTAATTATCTATGAGTTTTGCTTACCCTTTTAGCTATTAATAAAATTATTAGTTAGCACTATGTCTAAGAGCAATTTAATAACTAACACTGGACACCGCTTTATTTCTAAAGGCAAGACAGCCTTTAAGATACATATCCATACCCCCGAGGATACGGTACTACACCGCTCGGTTGGATTTGTTCGTATTGGAGAAAAGAAAGGCTTACAAAAAGCCATTAAGCTGAGAAACGAGTTAGGCCGGCAAATGTGGGGCAAATTCTGGCGACGTCTTTTGAAAGACCCTTACCTAATGACCAGGCTTCCACATAGCGTTGAGCCTAAAATCGTTCACAAGCCTAACCCTACTCTTGAAAACCCTGACAACCGAGATACGTGTTACATCGCCAAGTGGCGAGAGTTCAATGATGACGGTGAGTATAAATATAAAACGGTGGTTCGCTCTATTAGTAAGTACGGCAAACTTGCCGCCTACATGCAAACCAAAAAAGCGTTGTTAGAAGCACATAAAGATAACTTGAAGATCCTGACATTTATGGGGCGTTTAAACAGCATTGATCTTAAATAATACCTGGCCACTTTGAACATTTCAGTCAGTTTTTAAAGAGAAATAAAAAGCCCCAAAGAGCGAACTCTTTGGGGCTTTCAGCTTCAGTCTTCTATACTACGGTCGAATAGGAGCTTATTGCTGAACTTGGTATTCAAATTCTGGAACAACGACTTCTACGCGACGGTTTTGTTGACGACCTTCACGAGTGTCGTTTGAAGCGATTGGGTTGTTTTCACCTTCGCCACGAGCTTGGATACGTGATGAATCAATACCTTTTTCAACGAGTGCGTTAGCAACAGACTCAGCGCGTTTCTCAGAAACTTTTAGGTTGTAAGCTGCTGGGCCAGACGTATCTGTGTAACCTACAACTTCAACGTTCGCTTGTGGGTGCTCGTTTAGGAAAGCAACTAGGTTATCAAGTTTTGCAGCGCTCTCTGGTTTTAGAGTTGTGCTGTTTAGATCGAAGCTACCAGTGCCGATTGTTTGAGTTTCGAATGTTTTCGTTACAACTACTGGCTCTTCTACCACTTCTTCTACAACCACTTCTTCAACAACAACTGGCTCTTCTACGATTACTGGCTCATCGTTGCCGCCGAATTTGAAAGAAACACCTAGTGTTGCAGTGTTACCTGTCGCACGAGTTACATCGTTGCTGATGTCAGTCAGTGTTTGGTATTCCGCACGAGCTGTTACGTTTTGGCTTAGGTTGAATTCAAGACCAGCCGCGCCTAGGTAAGAGTAATCATCTTTGCCATCAAACATTACGTAAGCGCCACCCACTTTACCGTAAAGTGCGATGTCTTCAGTGATTGGTAGGCTAAATTTAGGAGCAAGAGTGATTGCTTCTACGTGGCCACCGAAAGAAGTTTGGTTAAAATCACCGATGTTGTCGAAACCCGCTTCTACTGCGAAGTATTTATTCATTTCGTAACCAACAAAAGCGCCAAGAGTAGAATCGTCTTTGTCACAAGCCTGGCCCGCTACACACGCGTCTTCCATCCATGACTTACCCATCTTACCACCAACGTATACTTCTGCTTGTGCTGCTGAAGCCATAAGTAGAGACGCTGAAATTACCGCTGCTAATTTTTTCATTATTGATTCCTCTAAAGAAGTTCTTTTGTTAGATGCCGAAATGCGCCGTCTGACTGACGTTGTATTTCAATTCTTTTTATTCATTCCTTGAGTGAGATACTTAGTCAGCTTCTTTTTATGCACATGCATTTTTTTTATGGAAGCAACTTACGTACATTTCCTGTTCAGTGATACATATCGCCATCTCGGTATCGCTGACGGGATGAACTATAACGCTAAGAAATCGCGAGAAAAATCCCAATTCTGTCAATTTATTGTCATCAAAAATCTCGACAACATGTGATCTTAAGCAAAAAAATCCCCACGTAATCACGACACAAACGTTTGCTTTATTTTTTGAAACAACATAGCTAAAGCAAAGGTTTTTCTTAAAAATGAGACAAACAAAATGGAACTTTAAGGAACATGGATAAAAATCAATCAGATACTTGATATATAATCGATCGTTTTTTATTCATGCCAACGATATTTGGATTAAAAAATCTTATCCATATTGAGGTAAATTACAGGTGAAACCATCTCTTCATTCACCAATATGAGAGAAAGTTTCTCGTTATCTAAATTGAAGATACAAAAAAGCCGCGGTTGCTCACCGCGGCTTTGTGACTATTTATTCAAAAGAACGTTCAGTTCAAAGCAATTATGCGTTTGCTTCACGCTCAGCAATGAACTCAAGCGCCATCTTAATGCGAGCAATACAACGCTCTTTTCCAACCAGCTCCATTACTGCATCGACAGAAGGAGACTGACCGCCTCCTGTTACAGCAACACGTAATGGCATACCGATTTTGCCCATGCCGATTTCCAACTCTTCACATACTGCTGCGATAACGCCATCTTTGATGTTCGCTGTCGTCCACTCAGTTAGTGCTTCCACTTTCGCTAATGCAAGTTCTAGAGGCTCTTTAGCCACGCCACGTAGGTGTTTCTTCGCTGCGCCCGCTTCAAACTCAGAGAAATCTTCATAGAAGTAACGGATTTGCTCAGCTAGCTCAACTAGTGTGTTGCAACGCTCACCCACCAGCTTGATCACGTCAGTAATAGCAGGACCATTCGTTACGTCTAGTTTTTGTTGGTCTAGATGCCATTGTAGATGCTCAGCAACGTACGCAGGATCTGAGTTCTTGATGTAGTGGTTGTTCAACCATTGCAGTTTGTCAGTGTTAAAAGCAGACGCTGACTTAGATACTGCGTTTAGGCTAAATAGATTGATCATCTCTTCTTGAGAGAAGATTTCTTGGTCACCATGAGACCAACCAAGGCGCACTAGGTAGTTGTTTAGTGCCGCAGGCAGGTAGCCCATATCGCGGTATTGCATGACTGATACAGCGCCGTGACGTTTAGACAGTTTCGCGCCGTCATCACCCAGGATCATTGCACAGTGTGCAAATGTAGGTACTGGCGCACCTAGTGCTTCGTAGATGTTGATTTGACGAGGGGTGTTGTTGATGTGGTCTTCGCCACGAACAACGTGAGTGATACCCATGTCCCAGTCATCCACTACTACACAGAAGTTGTAAGTAGGTGAACCGTCAGTACGACGAATGATTAGGTCATCCATTTGATCGTTGCGGATTTCAATGCGACCACGGATTTGATCATCAAATACTACGCTGCCTTCTTTCGGGTTACGGAAACGGATAACACATGGATCGCCATCTTTTGCCGCTTCGTTTGCTGCTTTGATTTTTGGATGGTTAGCATCGTAGCGAGGCATTTCTTTATTTGCTTCTTGCTCTGCACGGATTTCATCTAGCAGCTCTTTAGACGCGTAACATTTGTAAGCTTTGTCTTCAGCAAGAAGCTTATCAACCATTTCGTTGTAACGGTCAAAACGTTGAGTTTGGTAGTAAGGACCTTCATCCCACTCCAAGCCTAGCCATTCCATGCCTTCAAGAATTGCATCAACCGCTTCCTGAGAGTTACGCTCAAGGTCTGTATCTTCGATACGTAGAACGAATTCACCACCTTGGTTTTTAGCGTATAGCCAAGAGTAAAGTGCAGTACGCGCACCACCAACGTGTAGATAGCCAGTTGGGCTAGGAGCAAAACGAGTTTTAACCGTCATTTGAGTTCCTTAGGGGTAATGAGCAACGAGAGATCTCTCGTTGTAATGTCAAGGATAAAAGTGGCGACATTTTACCACCGTAAGTCAATTCTACAATCGGTTTGACAACAGAAATAAAAACGGGGCAGAACCAAAAAGGCACAGCCCTGCTATTTACTGTTAAAGCACGAGACGAAATTACTTCAGGTTACGCATTGCCCATTGCATAAATTCTTGCTGCTCTTCACGGCTCAATTCATTAAACGATGCTTTGATTGTTTTGGTTTCCGCTGGAGAAGACGCAATGCTTGCCTTAGTCGATTCTTTATTCATTGCGTTATTATAGTCGGCAACTTCTCGTTCGTAATCACGAAAACCTTGCAAACCACCTTTACGAAGTTGAACCATAGAGAATGCCACTTCTTTTCCGTTTTTGTCTTTCAATACCACTTTAGGATCGAGTTCGAAGGCTCTCGCCTCTTCAATAGTACGGAATGTTTGATAAGTCAGAGAAAGCTCGGTGTCTTTTTCTGCATCAAACTCTAATACCAGCGGCTGCGAATCGAATTTACGGCGCTTTCCATCTTCAAATACGATTTGTCCAACCGTTACCGCTAATTGGTTTTCCCCATCTTTTAACTCGATGCTGTTGTTCTTGGATATCCACTCAGGGTAGACGAACTCGCCGTTGAGAACGCGAGGAACTAATTCAGATTGCAGAGTGAGTTGAGCAGCAAAAGCTGGCGCCGAAAGCATTGCGCAAAGTCCGAGAAGTGTCGTTGTTTTTTTCATCATGGTTTCTCACTTTATACCAATTTAGATAAGCCTCTAAAATTTACAGGCCAGTCATTTCAAAGGCTTATTTGAATAAGTATCAAGATAAAAAGGGCGTTTCCGCCCTTTTAGCTGCTTCTTTAATTAGAAGTAGTATTCAACACCTACAGAGAACTCGTCGTAGTCAGCAGACTTCCAACGTGCTTCTGTTGGTTTATCTAATTGAGACGCACCGTCGCCAAAGTCTAGAGTACGAGCACGTACGTACAGCACTGCCGATGGGTCTACGAAATACATAACTTGTGCTGATAACACATCGTCCGCTGTATCGTTAATTTTCTTACCATCACGCTCTAGATCAAAGTTAGCGGCGTAAGCCAGTTTGTATTGCCAATCACCCGTGGTGTACATGATAGCGGCAGACATTGCATCTTGCTTTTCACTCACACCATTGCTTGCGTCCGCTTCCATGTATTTGTATTGCGCAAAGAAAGAGATCCCGTTATCAAACCAGCCTTGTGCCCCTACCAAGTACGTGTTGTTTTCCCACGTTTGGCTTTCCATCTTGATATTACGGTTACCTTCATATGCCGCATCTAACTGGATAGGACCAATTTTGTAGTGTGCTGCGATACCACCCCAGTAGTCATCCCCTTCACCTAGACCTGCTTTATCACCTGCACCAGCTGCGATATCTAGGGAGAATTTGTCAGCAAACATTGGAGAGTCCCAGCGGATAGTGTTTGATTGACGGTCTTGGTACTTGGCACCACCAATAGCACCACCCCAGTCGTATACATCGCCGAGACCAGGGTTAGATGCTGGCCAGTCAACCAATTCGTACATAGGTGTCAAAACGCGACCCAGACGAATTTGACCCCAAGATGCACTTTCAAAACCGACGAATGTGTCACGTTCACCAAGACCTGCGCCCTCGCCACCAAAGCTAGGGTCTACATAACCGCCTTCGATTTGCCAAATAAAAGTAGGGTCGAAGTTAGCAAATTGTTTTTTACCACGGAAACCGATACGAGATTCGTTGTTTAGCTGCATGCCACCCAAATCATCGTCCGTTGCTTTGCTGCCAGAATCGTAATCGCGGTACGCGGCCTGCATCGCGATGATCCCGTAAACTTCATAAGAAAATGAATCTTTGGTTAGAAACTCTTTTGCTGCGTCACTGTTTGCACCATCAGCAAATGCAGCACCACTGAACATCATGCCGGTAATTGCCGTGGCAAGTAGGCTTTTCTTTAGGTAAGACATTATAAACCCCTATATTTTTAGTTTTTTCCATTTTCAAATTCACTAACTAGGACATGGCAGGAACTTGAAACAGTGTTTGGACGGGGCAAATATGACAAACTTTTTTCGCACTAAAAAACTTTCCCTACAGCAATCTGAGCGACTTCAAAATGAGAAGATCAAAAATAAAATAAATCAATAAAAAACAATTAGTTAACATCAAACATAAAAAATAAAAAACGTTAAAAGTACGTTTTGACACTGAACTGACATTGAGAGCATCTAAAAAACGTGAGCGACTTCATTCATCTTTTAGGTGTTTTAACGGAACTTTATATTCAAAGAGAAAAAACCTTGAGATCACTCGCAAGTAAAATGACCGTGCACTTGTGGGATTCGAGAGATTTTGACGAAATTGTTGTGAGTAGCAAATGGGTATTGACCTTACCCTTGCAGGAAGGTTTAAGCTCATAGCATCACTACTATTGAGGTGCAGATTATGTATCAGTTAGTTATACCTTTATCAGGGCTCAACTGCATGGGCTGTGCGAGAAAAGTTGAGAATGCTTTACATGCGAATCACGATGTGGAGATCCTCAATTTGTCCCCGACGCAAGTAGAGGTCAAAACCGAGTCTTCTCTTAAAGAGCTCGTCTCGTCGATTGAATCTCTTGGTTACCAAGCAGGAAATCACTACGAACTAAACCTTTCAGGCTTAAGCTGTGGCGGCTGCGTCAAAAAACTTTCATCTTTATTAGAATCTAATCAAGACGTTATTTCTTTTGAGGCTTCAACAACGCACTTAGAGATTCGTACCCTCCTCTCCGAGCAACAAGTGATCGACTTAATAGCAACACTCGGCTATACCGCCAACCTTGATTCTGTTGAAGTAGAGAACGAAAGCTCACCAGAGACCGAACAGGTAGAAAAGCAAAGCAATATTAAAGATACGCAGGTGCCACCAGCGAGTATTCAATTGCAAATGCTGATTCAAGGCATGACGTGTGCGAGTTGCGTCTCTTCAGTAGAGAAAGCACTTACTAACGTAGAAGGCGTTGAGAAAGCACAGGTCAACCTCGCAGAACAAAGCGCACTAGTATTCGCAAGCCAAGACTCTGATGACCTCCTTAACGCAATTGTTGAATCGGTAAAACAAGCCGGTTACCAAGCAGAGATCCTACAAGACGCCGCAACCCAGCAAGAAAAGCAAGCACAGCAACAACGTCAGCAACAAAAATGCTTTAAGCTGGATGCTATTGCTGGCCTTGTCGTCGGTGCCCCTTTAATGATTTGGGGCGTTGCTGGCGGCAATATGATGATTCGCAACACCAACGACCAATTAGCTTGGGGCGCGATCGGTATCGTATGTTTACTCCTTCTTGCCACAGCAGGGAAACACTTCTTCAGTAACGCTTGGTTAGCAGCTACTCATAAGCGCGCCACCATGGACACGTTAGTCGCGCTCGGTACTGGCGCAGCGTGGTTCTATTCGATGCTTGTGGTGATTTTCCCAGACTGGTTCCCTCTTGCTTCACGCCACGTGTACTTTGAAGCGAGTGCAATGATCATCGGCTTAATTTCTCTTGGGCACTATATAGAAGCAAAAGCCAAAGCAAACACAACACGTTCCTTACAAGCTCTGATTAACCTGCAACCTCAGCAAGCTACGGTAATCACGGAACAAGGCGACCAACAAATCGCGGTTGAGCAAATCACGCTAGGCATGAAACTGCGTATCAAACCAGGCGAGAAAGTGCCTGTTGATGGTGTTGTGATTCAAGGTGAATCATACATTGATGAGTCGATGCTCACTGGTGAACCAGTACCAGTATTAAAAGCGCAAGAGGCTCAAGTGTCTGCTGGGACATTAAATACCGATGGTGGATTAGTCATTGAGGCAACGGGCATTGGCGCAAATACCACGCTGGCTCGTATCATCCGCATGGTGCGCACAGCGCAAAGCAGTAAGCCAGCCATCGCGAAACTGGCAGACCAGATTTCATCGGTGTTTGTCCCTGTCGTTGTTGGCATAGCAATACTGGCCGCGCTCGTTTGGTTTGCCGTTGGCCCAGAGCCAAAAGCGAGTTATATGCTGGTGGTCACCACAACCGTCCTGATCATCGCCTGCCCTTGCGCTCTAGGCTTAGCAACCCCGCTTTCTGTCACGGTGGGAGTGGGTAAAGCCGCAGAGCTCGGCATTCTGATCAAAGACGCCGACGCCCTGCAATTGGCAAGCAAAGTCGACACGGTTGTGTTCGACAAAACTGGCACGCTTACCCAAGGTAAACCTAGCGTTCAGAAAGTGTTTACTCACGCCACCAGCCAGGAAGATCTATTGGCTTTAGCGTATGCGGCAGAGCGTCAGTCTGAGCACCCACTGGCAAAAGCGGTATGTGATTACGCCAAACGACACGACGCAAAGGATGTCTCATTAGACAAGTTTGAGAACGTTCGCGGGCGCGGCATTTGGGCGACGTATCAAGATAAACCGCTACTCATTGGTTCGCTTCAATTTATGCAAGCAGAGAACGTCGAGACTAGCGCACTAAAATCTGCCATCGATGAATGCGCAAAAAATGCGTGGACTCCGGTAGCTGTGGCATTGAACGGCGAACTGCTCGGTCTGATCGCCATTGCCGACCCGATCAAATCAGATGCGAAACAAGCGCTCTCTGCATTAAAATCGCAAGGCATCAAAACGGTAATGCTGACGGGCGATAACCAACACGTTGCCAATGCTATCGGCCAAGAACTTGGTATTGATGAAGTGATTGCCCAAGTAATGCCAGATGATAAAGCTCAGCACATTGAGCAACTTCAATCTCAAGGACATGTCGTGGCAATGGTGGGGGATGGCATTAACGACGCCCCTGCTCTCGCGTTATCCAACCTAGGTATTGCCATGGGTAGCGGCAGTGATGTCGCCATTGAAAGTTCGCAAATGACCATCCTGAACACGTCACCAATGGCGGTAGTACATGCGATTGAACTCTCTCGCGCTACACTTAAGAACATGAAGCAAAACCTATTTGGTGCCTTTGTTTACAACTCGTTGGGTATTCCAGTTGCCGCTGGTGTGCTTTACCCAGCGTTTGGATTTTTGCTCAGTCCTGTTGTCGCAGGAGCGGCAATGGCACTGTCTTCAATTACTGTCGTTAGTAATGCAAATCGACTACGACTGTTTTCAGTAAAGTAACCACTTCTTTTTGAGGGTATTATGAAGTTGAAACTATTGACCTTTGCAATGCTTGCGACCGTGTCCGCCAACGTATTGGCAGCCGATGTCATTAACCATAAATCGCCATACTGTGGCTGTTGTGGAGAATGGACAAAACACATGGAAGAGAACGGCTTTACGGTCGAAGAAAAATTGCACGATGACATGAACGCCATCAAACGCGATCTAGGCATCAAGAATGAACAGCTTTACTCTTGCCACACGGCAGAGATCAACGGCTATCTGTTTGAAGGTCACATTCCAGCCGAAGACATTAAAGCGTTTTTGAAAAATCCACTACGTAACGCAAAAGGCCTATCAGTACCGGGCATGCCAATGGGCTCCCCTGGTATGGAATATGGCGACAAAAAAGACAGCTACACCGTTTACGCCTTTAACGAAAAAGGACAAGTGTTCGAATATAGCCACCACGAAGGCAACGGCAAATAAAAACAAAGCCCAGCGAGACAAACCGCTGGGCTTTTTCTTAATGGATAGTTAAGACAAATATAAAATTAGAAGCCGTAAGAGGCACCAAATACAAAAGCGTTATTCACTAGGCTGTCACCACTCGCGTTTTCTGCACCGTGTGCTTGACTACGGAACTCAAAGTAAGGTTGAACACCTTTACGAGTCCACGTTGCACGAAGCTCGTGGTCCATGGTTTCCGCTTCAATCATGTAGACGTTGTTGTAGCTTAGCGTCACATCCTCATTCATCACGTAACCGATGCGGTTGTCCATGCGGTAATCTGTATCCGCATCTGCGTCTGTCGCATCAATGTGCGCACGAGTACGGTTACTTAAGGAGATGCCGTTATCGAAGTTGTAACCGATCTTAACCAATGGACGGTACTGTACGTTCTCGCCAGCAGAGAATAGGTGTTGGTAACCCGCGGCAACCCATAAATGATCGGTAATATTAAATGACTGCTCACCACCCACAGTTATTGCTGGTGTTGTGTTACCTGCGCCACCGTTTTCTGTTTCCAGTTTACCCAACTGAATACCATCAAATTCGGTATAAACCGTAAAGCCGCCGAATTGGTTATCAAAAGTATGACCAGCTTCCAGTGTAGACGTAACGTCCGAACCATGAATTCGACCATCATCGTGGAATTGAACATTACCTGTTACGTAAGAAGAACCAGCAAAAGCATTAGAAGCGAAAGCGAGAGAAAGAGCACTCAGTGCAAAAATATTTTTCATAATTACTGCCTTTATTTATTCACGTTATGCGATAGTTTTAGAGGGCATCTCTTCCCTTTTATCGCAAACTTTGGAATGTGCCTCCTTGGCGTTCGCAATATTGTTTTAATTAATTCGCGATGGAAAATAAAACATTTTAAAAAGTGATCTTGTTCAAACCGAAGCTCAACAACCCTGATAAAAACATGGAAAATACAGGCACTTATCGTATTTTTATAAAATTATTCAAAAAATAGAAGTGTGATCGTAAACAGATAATTTATTGATATTTAGCAGATTAAGTCGATCAAGTTCACAATAACCTTGACCATTACAACCAAAAACTTATTTATCAATGAAAAATAATTAGACATCGATCACGCTTAATTTCCTCAAAAAATAAAGAAAGCCCCAACATGATGTTGAGGCTTTGCCAAAAAATTAACTTACAAGAATCGAGTTATTTCACGCTGGTCACTCGACTTGCTTTCTCACCGCTTGCTGACACAGAACGGATAAACACTTCACCTTTCACATTTGGACGAGCATTATCTACGTAAGTTAGCCAGTTCTTGCCGTCTAGAGAGTATTGAAGCTTCACACCCGGGAACTGAACGTTCATTGCCAGTTTACCCTCTTCAACTTTCGCGCCTGGTACAGGTAGGCGGTAGTCGATACCCGCTTTTTCTAGCTTAGCCAGTTCGCGTTGGCCAAGTACGTTCGCAAAGCGGTTGTAGTCTTGGTTTAGCGCAGCTTTGTTTACTAGGTTAGAGTTTTGCGAGTATTCAACACCCACTTTGTAGTCGTTTTCCCAATCAGCACGGTGCCATGCACGTTCAGCGGCTGCCAGTACGCGAGGGAATACCATGTACTCGTATTGCTCGTCGTTACGTACTGTCTCAGACCACAGCTGTGCTGATAGACCATAGAAAGGTTTCGCTTTGATTTCACCTTTACCAGTGAAGCCGTTACCATCGCGGTCTACAGAGGTTTCTGCGTTCTGAGGCATGTTCTCTGGTGCAAAACCAAACATCTTACGAGTATCTGTTGCACGCGTCGCCCAGTAGTAACCACGTTCTTTCGGGTCAACTTCGTACGGCATGTCCATGTATACGTAGTCTGGGTTAGAAACGATAACGTCGTAACCTTTCTTAGACCATTCGTACACTGATGATGTGCCACCCCAGTAAAGAACGTCCCAGAAATTAACACGTGTGTTTTCTGTTGCGAACGCTTTCTCACCTTCACTGTACTTAAGGCCATCTTGCCAAGCTTGGAAGTTTGGAATGCCTTTCTCTGCCACCATCTTCGACACTTCTTCTGCAAAGTGGCTTGGTAGATGAGCAAAATCGCTTACCGTACCGTCTGCAATTAGCGTCTGACATTGTGGTGACTGTGCGAATGGCTTGTCTTGCTTAGACAAATCAATGTTACCCTTCCAGCTTACTTTGTCTTCTGCGTTGATGTCTTGCAGACCAGCGCCTAGCTTGATGTTCTTCGCTTCGTCACCACCAAAGTGCCATGTTGTTAGCGGCGTGCCCGCTTCTTGGTGCATTGCTGCTACTTCTGAAATCACTTTATCAACAAAGCGAGTTGAAGATTCCATACATGGGTTGATGAAGCTTTGCTTATTGTAGAACTGAACCGTCGTTACGTTCGATGTATCTTGAGGATCCATCAGGCGGTACTCGTTCGCTTCTGCTTCTTTACCTTCTTCCATTAGACGGTCGTAACGTGCTTCCATTGATACCACTGCTGCACGAGCGTGTGCTGGCATATCGATTTCAGGAATCACTTCGATGTTACGCGCTTTCGCGTACTTCAAGATGTCCACGTAGTCTGCTTTGCTGAAGAAGCCAGAACCAAAGTTGTCTGTCGTTGCACCTGAGCCAAGCTGAGGCAGTAAACAGCTTTTCTCTTCCAAATCGAAACAACGGTTAGCACCCACTTCAGTCAGCTCAGGCAGACCCGGGATTTCTAAACGCCAGCCTTCATCATCCGTTAGGTGAAGGTGTAGTTTGTTCATCTTGTACGCGGCCATTTGGTCAAGCGTTGCAAGAATCGCGTCTTTAGAGTGGAAGTTACGAGCCACGTCCACCATCACACCACGGTAATCAAAACGCGGCGCATCTTTAATAGACAGTTGTGGTAGAGAATCAGCATTTTGGCTATCTACCAGGCCAAAGATAGATTGTACTGCGTAGAAAGCACCTGCTTGGTCAAACGCTTTAATCGCAATACCGTCGCCTTTGATGCTCATTTCGTAAGCACCAGATTTTGCCAATTCACCGGTGAAGTCTGCAGGAACAACAGTGATGCTTACAGGAAGATCACCACGAACATCCACACCTACCACTTCTGCACGACCTTGAATTGCTGCGTATTGAGCCGCATCGAATGCGTCTTTAGGCAGCGCAATACCCGCCGCGATATCTACCGTACCTTTACCTGCTTCAACAGACATTGGCGTTGGTAGTAACGTGGTTGATACGTCTTGTTTTGCTAGATCTTCGTTCTTCTCGAAACGAGACACAGCGCTCGCAAATACGTTGTTGTCATCTGGCGTACGTTTTAGGTTGTTACCCTCAAGGCCAGTCACGAAAGATGCAACGTCTTCTGTGTTAAGAGAAGCGATCATCTTAGGCTCTGCATTTGGTGCAGCAACGAAAGCGCCTGGCATGAAGTCAGTTTCAAATAACTGCCAGTATTCAGCAACAAGAGGAAGCACAACCTCTTCACCCGCAGCAAAACCATCAAACTTATCTGTTGGTTCTAGTTTGTGTAGATCACCCGTTACGCGAGAGATTTTAAACTGTTCGTTTTCAACATCCAGAATCAGACGAATGCTATGGAAGTAAATAGCCCAATCTTTTGAGTCAACCGCTTCACCTTGGTTAACCAGCGTCATGTTTACCTTGTTACAAGACGCCCACTCAGCCCCTAAGTCCTGACAAGCAAGACCTTCGTTTGCACCGTGGTTAGTCAACACTTGGTATTGAATATCAAGATTATTAGCCAACGAATTTACAACTTGTTGTTCAGAGCTTTGCAGCGCAGAGCAACCTGCTAATGTAGTGATAACAGAAACAGCAATCAGACTAGGTTTAAACATCTTACTTCCCCAAAAAAGTCAGTGGTTCAAAACGACAATGATAAAAATCTCGGCCCCTCAAATGCGAGGTACCTAACCGTTACATTCAACATACAACCTGTTATTTCTAAGCGTAAAATAAATAGAAATAGGAAGTGATCCAGCTCAAAAAATGACACTCAGCAAAAACAATAAAAATCTAATTTTCATGGAGTTACAATACACGTCAAAATCGAACAACTTGTTTTGACGAGTTTGCTGCGATCTAGGTCACTTATATTCATGAGTTACGACTGATTTTGTAAGATTTGGATCACGCCTAATTATTTTGTGAACCATTAGTAAGCGAATTACCTATTTACCTTTCGTGAAGTGACTCTCATTTATTCGTCGTCAAAACTCGTCAATATTTTTAGAAATGACGATTTTGTCGAATACCCCACTGGAGAAATTGCACTTAACCTCACGCTATTTTGCGTATAAAGTTTAAAGGTATCTTATCTGAGGACCATTCTATGTTTCGTCTCTTGACGCTCATATCATCTCTACTTGTTACTTTGACTCCTTTTTCCTCTTATGCAGAGCCACAGCATTGGTTAGCGAAAAAAGGGGAAACCGAACTTATGATTATTGGCTCGGTACATGTGGGGGATAAAACGATGTACCCACTCCCTAGAACGGTCATCCAGCATTTAAGCCAAAGCGCAGGGTTGATTATTGAAGCAGACGTCAGGAATTCTGAAGGCTTGGTTTACCCACAAACAACCATTCTTTCTAAAGATGTTTTAGACAGAGCTCAACGTCGCCACTTAATTGAAATTGCCCAAGATTTAGGTTTGCCAGAAACTCAACTCCTAAATTCCCCACCTTGGATGGCAGCATTCACCATCCAACTCGCTTTAGTCAACAAACTGGGGTATGTCTCTGATAAAGGGGTCGACATGCACTTAATAGGACTCGCTGATAAAAAGCAAATCCCGGTCATTCCACTGGAGTCCGTGCAATTCCAAATCGATTTAATCGCAGGTCAATCAGAAGGCGGTAAAGAGATACTTCTCTCATCAATTGAAGAATATGATGGCGGAGAAGAGTTGGTTCAATGCTTGATAGAGAGTTGGAAGAGTGGTGATGGTAGCATGTTGGTCGAAGCCTCTTTGACCGATCATACAACAGAAGAGTTTAACCAAGCCTTTTTATACGAGCGTAATCGAGATTGGGCTAAAAAACTCGACACTGGCAGTGTTCTACCTCAGCAATCGGGTCGTTACACCGTTGTTGTTGGTGGCTTGCATTTAGTAGGTAAAGATAACCTGATTGAACTGCTTAAAAATCGGGGATTTAACATCAAACCACTGGGTAAGACGCGCCAAGCAAATTGTGATATCTAGTGATTGTTTGAAAAATGCCATTTAAATACAACCATTTAAAATTCATTCAAACTTTCTTATAAAACGCCGTTAAGCTAAGTGGATACAAAACAACTCATATGAAATTTAAATATTTATTCCTATACACGATTGGAATTATGCTCACTTCTTCGCTGTCTTATGCTAAACCGCCATGCAACGTAGAAGCTTTTCAAGCTATTGATATAACTCCGGAAGTAAAAGGCGGTGTTTTAGATAAAGAGAGTGGTCAATTTCTTATTACCGAAAAACCAATGATGCGTTGCGCGAACATCACGTTTTCAACAGCCCACACTCGAAATCGCGTTGCACATATGATGAACCAAGGCTTTGAAGCGGTTTACTATGATGGAAATACAAGCAAATCTCACTCAGTAACGTTTGATGAAGACGATTTAAAAGCGGGTTACGTCAAGATTGGGCCAAATCACCCAAAGACCGCTTATGTCTGTTTCACTACTTCTGAAACTCCTATCAATACTATCTCGTGTGACATCAAGTAATAAATTTACTCGCTCTAAAAAATGAAAAGGCCCTACATTTCTGTAGAGCCTTCCTCTCAATATGTGTCGATGAAGAGCCATATTCTAACTTCAGGCGAACCCCATTTGGTTCGATACTATTGAAGTCTAAAATTACTAGCACTAAAAACGACGAAAGCCTGCTCATTGAGCAGGCTTTCTAAAAGTGGTCGGTGAAGAGGGATTCGAACCCCCGACCCTCTGGTCCCAAACCAGATGCGCTACCAAGCTGCGCTATTCACCGAGATGTTTAACTGAGGAATTGTCCCCGTCAACGAATGCGTATATTACGGATTCTGAACTGTGGCGCAAGTGCTTTTTACAAAAAAACCTTAGGTCTTAATTCGTTTGATGAATAACTGAACACTAGCACGTAAAATGTGACTGATAACTCACAACAAAATACAGTTTATTAACCTTAGCAACATAATTGATCCAGATCAGTGTGCAACAAGACACCGCCATTTAGTTTATTCCTGTCGGGAACATCTTGGAGGAAACGTATGGACTTTTGGCTTGATCTCCTATTTGGTAATGCAGTGGGTCTATCGTCAATGATAGTAATTTTTGGGGCAATTGGTCTGATGTTATTTTACGGCGGTTTCTTCATATACAAGATCATGAACGACAAATCTCCTCACTAGATCTCGCTTAGCTCTAGAAACGCTTTGCACCGGAGTCGGTTACTTGCCTACTCCGGTTTTTTATTTGATCTCAATGCACCACTCATTGATATAATCCTATTATTCTTCCCTGTTCTTAATGAGATTACTGCTATGTCTCACGACGACGATTTTGATCTATTTCAACAGATGATGGGCGATGTAAAGCCAATCACTCAAGACACCACCGAACACAAAAAAGTACACCAAGTAACAGAAGCACAGCTCGCAAAACGCGAAGCAGCAATCTGGTTAACGGAAGATGACCCAGAATACCTATCACTTGATCACGCTGAAATGCTCAAGCCAGAGGACTTTGTTGAGTTCAAACGTGATGGTGTACAGGACGGGGTTTACCGCAAACTTCGCCTTGGTAAGTATCCAATCCAAGCTCGCTTGGATTTGCACCGTAAAACATTGAAAGAAGCACGTGATGAAGTCGTGACGTTTTTAAAGCAATGCCTATCAATGGACATTAGAACGGTCGTTATCGTCCATGGTCGAGGAGAACGCTCAAATCCACCTGCAATGATGAAAAGCTTTGTTAGCAGTTGGCTACGACAAATAAAGGAAGTCCAATGCGTCCATAGTGCGCAACGCTTTCACGGTGGAACTGGAGCCGTTTACGTCCTACTTAGAAAAAGTGCGGAAAAGAAATTAGAAACCCGCGAACGTCACCAAAAACGGTTAGGCTAAATTTCACCCTAATGCTAGAATGCCCGCCCTTATTCTTCCTTCCCCTTAAAGGAAGGGAGCTTCATTCGCCGTTGTGAAACGTTAGGAGACAAAAATGTCACAAGACAACGCTAAACGATTAAATAAATTCATCAGTGAAACGGGGTTTTGCTCACGCCGTGAAGCAGACAGACTGATTGAGCAAGGCCGTGTCACCATTAATGGCAACAAACCTGAAATGGGGACAAAAGTGCTACCTGGTGATGATGTTTGTGTGGATGGTAAGCCAGTGGCAGCAAAAGAGAAGCCGATTTATATCGCTCTCAATAAACCAACAGGCATCACCTGTACAACTGAGAGAGACGTCCCTGGAAACATCGTTGATTTCATCGGCCACCAAAAACGTATCTTTCCGATCGGCCGCTTAGACAAACCCTCTGATGGTCTGATCTTTTTGACCAACGATGGCGACATCGTGAACAAAATCCTTCGCGCAGGCAACAGCCACGAAAAAGAGTACGTCGTACGCGTGGACAAGCCAATTACAGGCGAGTTTCTCAAACAGATGTCGAGTGGCGTTAAGATTCTCGACACAGTCACCCTACCTTGTAAGGTAACAAAAGAGACTAAATTCTCTTTCCGTATTGTGCTCACTCAAGGACTTAACCGTCAGATCCGTCGCATGTGTGAAGCGCTGGGCTATGAAGTATTCAAGCTGCGTCGCGTTCGCATCATGAATATCTCTCTTGATGGTATTCCGAATGGAAAATGGCGTTATCTAAGTGACGAAGAAGTGGCAGAGATCCTAGCAATGTGTGAAGGCTCGGTAGGTACAGAAGAAGCATCAAAAACAGACTCTAGAGGTCGCAACATTCGTAAAGCGACCGACGCGAAGCTGTTTGATAGCCGTGAAGAAAACCAAGATTCTACTGCTCGTCGTAACCAGAAGACACGAACTTTCCGCGGTAACAATGCTGATGAATTCCGTCATGCACCAAACTCGAAAAAAGGTCAACAAAAGCGTCGTCAGCGTGATGATGAAGGCGGACGTCCAGCTAAAGAACATTACAAAGCGAAATCACAAGGTGAACGCAGCAGACCGCAAGGCGAGCATGGTAAATCGCACCGTAAACCAGATGCATCGAGCAATACGCATTCAGCAAACAAGCCTCAATCACTGAGTAAGCCTAAGCAGCATTACATGAACCCAAATGCCGCGAAACCAAGCAAACCAGCTAAACGCACTGGTGGTACATTGAGTCTGAAGAAGTAACGCTTCACTGACAGGCAAGATCAAAAAAGGACGCTCATGAGCGTCCTTTTTATTTGTCATGAGTTTACAAACAAAGAGGTGCAAACTGACCACGAGTTAAGCTCAGCAAATCTCTCGGGGCTAACTCAATTTCTAAACCACGTTTACCAGCACTCACACAGATTTTGTCTTGCTCTGCTGCGCTTTCGTGCAAAAAAGTAGGTAAGGCTTTCTTCTGCCCTAGTGGGCTAATTCCACCAACGACATAACCTGTGGTCTTTTGGGCGATTTCCGGATCAGCCATATCGGCCTTTTTACCCTTCGCTGCTTTCGCCGCCAGTTTTAGGTTCAGCTTTTGATCAACAGGGATAATCGCAACCGCAAGGTTCTTTGGCTCCCCGTTCAAGCAGAACAGCAAGGTTTTAAATACTGTTTTCGGATCCTGCCCCAGTACTTCAGCAGCCTCCAAGCCATAACTATCGGCTCTAGGGTCATGCTCATACTGATGAATCGTGTGTGGAATTTTTTTCTTTTTCGCAAGATTAATGGCCGGAGTCATCAAGATTCTCCTCATAAAAACAAAAAGCGCAGATTGAATTGGATCTGCGCTTTTAGTTAATGATATCAGCGAGTTTGAGTCAATCGCTTTTTCTCTGTTGGGTTACTGATCAATCGCCGTATCAACTAAATACGTGATTTCACCTGAAGGGGCATACTCATTAACATCAATAGGGCTATGTGTTTCTAAATAATCCTTCAAAACCTCAGCATCGGTAAAACCTGTATTTACATACCCTGGATGATCGTCGATTTTAGGGTAACCATCTCCACCAGCAGCATTATAGCTTGGTACGGTAAAGCGGTAATTACCATCTAAGCGAAGTTGCTTATTACCAATGAACACATTGGTTACCTCACCATTATTGATACTCATCGCAATGCCGGCAAACTGCGCGTAAGCTCCAGAGTCGACAGGTTTAGTTGCAACGACATTTAGGTAATCCAATACTTCTTTGCCCGTCATATCAACGTAAGAGACCATATTGCCAAATGGCTGAACAGTCAGCACATCTTTGTAGGTAATCTCACCTGCTGCAATCGAATCGCGAACGCCGCCAGAATTCATTACGGCGAAATCTGCTTTCGCACGTTCCATGTGAGCCGTTGCAATTAATCGACCTAAGTTTGTTTGCTGGTAACGAACCACATTGCGGTCACCCTCAAGCTTACCGTTAGATTCTGCAATCTTCACGTTTAGTTTGCCCTGACCTTTTTCTTGATAAGGACGAAGAAACTCAAGCATCATTTCGTCTTGTTTAATCTCATCTTGGATCAAGACTCGTTGCGACTGACCATCAACTTTAACTTTCTTTTTCAAGTTTACAGGGATTAGATCGTAGCTCACCATCGAGAGTTCGCCATTACGAAACTCGTAATCGGCGCGTCCCACATATTTCCCCCACTCATGTGCCTGAACAATAAAGGTACCATTTTGTTTATCGGGCTGACATTCATCACCTGGTTTAAAGTTCTTTTTGATAACGTTTGGACCTTCCATGCACACAGGTTCTTGTGAGTGTCCTCCAACGATCATGTCGAGATCGCCGTCATTCAAATAACGAGCTAACGCCACATCGCCAGGAGCATTGATGCCTCTATTACCATTTTCATAGTGTCCCATATGCGTGACAGCAAAAATCAGATCTGGATACTCTGTCTCTTTCAGTTCTGCAATCAACTTCTTGGCTTCTTCTTTTGGGTCACGGAAGTCAATTTGTTCAATGAATTCAGGGTTGCCAAGTTTCGCTGTGTCTTCGGTTGTAAGGCCAATGACCGCAATTTTAATGCCCTGCTTTTTAAACATCGCGTATGGTTGGAATAAACGCTTGCCAGTATTTTTATCGTAAATATTGGCAGACAACATCGGAAAGTTTGCCCACTCTTGCTGCTTGAATAGCACATCCAATGGATTATCAAACTCATGATTACCTAGAGCCATCGCATCGTAACCAATTTTGCTCATGCCTTTAAAATCCGGCTCGGCATCTTGTAAATCAGACTCAGGTACTCCTGTGTTGATGTCACCACCAGAAAGCAATAACACGCTCCCCCCCTCAGCCTGTATTTCTTCGCGCAAATCATCGATTAACGTTTTACGCGCCGCCATGCCATATTCACCGTATCGATTTTGCCAAAAGCGACCATGATGATCGTTAGTGTGCAATACGGTCAATTTATAGGTTGTATCGGCATTCCATTCTGGTACAGGTTGCGTAGCACACCCAGCTAACGAGGCCAAGATAGCGGCACTCAAAACAGTTTTGATCATCAGACGCTGATTCATTTATTTACCTTTTTCTTATTGGGATTACTGACGCACATTTTAAGCATTGGATCTATTTGAAAACCACGTGCACCCTAACACATTGATTTAATAATTATGATGCATTGTTTAGCAATAACAAATTCATCAGTAACAAGTTTGAGAATTTACAGTTTTTCAGATAAAAAAATAGCCAACATCGGTTGGCTATAGTATTTGTTACCACCAGTCATCTGGCGTTTACTTGATATCTATATCTGCAAAGCTCTTGATCAGATCATCAAGCGATTTCATTTGTGCTAAGAATGGCTCTAACTTGTCTAGAGGCAGTGCAGATGGGCCATCACAACGCGCTTGGTCTGGGTTTGGGTGCGCTTCGATAAATAGACCTGCGATGCCTGTCGCTAGACCCGCTTTAGCAAGCTCAACTGTCTGCTCACGACGGCCGCCAGATGCTGCGCCTGATGGGTCACGCATTTGTAGTGAGTGCGTTACGTCAAAGATGATTGGGCTACCTTTCGAAGCATTTTTCATCACACCAAAACCAAGCATGTCTACAACTAGGTTATCGTAACCGTGGCAAGAACCGCGCTCACATAGGATGATCTTGTCGTTACCGCATTCTGCGAACTTCTCAACGATGTTACCCACTTGACCAGGGCTCATAAATTGAGGTTTCTTCACGTTGATAACCGCACCTGTTTTAGCCATAGCTTCAACAAGGTCAGTTTGACGAGCTAGGAATGCAGGAAGCTGAATAACGTCTACCACGTCAGCGACAGGTTGAGCTTGTGCTTCAGTGTGAACGTCCGTGATGATCTTTACACCAAAAGTGTCTTTCAGCTCCTGAAAGATTTTCATACCTTCTTCCAGACCTGGACCACGGTATGAATGAACAGAACTGCGGTTTGCTTTGTCAAACGACGCCTTAAATACGTAAGGAATACCAAGTTTTTCCGTTACTTTTACGTAGTGCTCACAGATCTGCATCGCAAGATCACGAGACTCAAGAACGTTCATACCTGCAAATAGGGTGAATGGCTTGTCGTTAGCAACCTGAATGTCGCCGATATTAACGATTTTCTGTTCCATTTTGATTCTCTTTTTCTGTCCACGATACGCCACAGTTCGGCACATCGATAAAATTAGTGAAGTGTGACGTGCGTTTCACTCATCACATTAACTTGTGATTTTAGTAGCTCAGAAGCCGGATCGTCAGGGCATTGGTCAATAAAGTACTGAAAATCTGATACCGCTACTTGAGGGCACTCTAGCTGTTGGAAAATAAAACCACGGTCACGAATTTCGTATGGATCATCTGGCACAAACGTTAGAGCAAGATTCGTACAACGTAATGCCAGCGTATAATGCTCTTCGCGCAACATCGCACTTTTAATCAATGCCAACCAGCGACCAATAATTGTTGGGTTGTCAGCTTCCTCAAAATGTTCAGGCTTTAGCTGAGCTAGCGGTCCTTCCTGGCCAATAAGCCAAGCTTGAAGAATCCTTTCACCTACATACTCACCATTAAATGGATTGATGTAGTCTGGCTTCTTATGCATCCAGTCGACTTTTAACAGGAACTGAGTAGGGAAAGTAACTCCCTTCAACGGGAACCCCAGCTTTTTGCCTAGGTATAACAAAATCGAACCTAAGCTCACAGGAATACCTTTTCTGCGCTCCAACACTTTATCGATGAAGCTGTTGTCCGAAATAAAGTATTCCTGCTCGTCGCCTTTGAATCCCCACTCGTGGAAAAACAGTCGTAGGAATGCATCAAATCGTTGCTCTTCATCGGTTTCATGAACAAGCGTGGCTTCTGCATCTTTGTAAAGACGCTCTAACTCTTGTTTCGCCCAATGTACTTTGGTTTCTGGGTTAATCGCTTTGTTGAGCTCAAGCGCACCTTCCACCAACGGTATATTGTCAAAATCTTCGTCAAAAAACTCTAACATGACGTCTTATCCAAATAACGTAGGGCTCTTAGACACAGCAATGTTTGCAGCCATGACCAACCAACCTAATGCGCCGAAAAAGCCAAATATCTTCAGTAGGTTGTTTTTCGCAAGTTTCAATGAGAAGAATCCAAGCGCAATGTACGCCAGTACGCAGGTGATTTTGTTTGTTAACCACGGTGCGGCATCGGTAAACGGGATGAAACCAGTAATGAAAATAAGCGCGATACCTGACACTAGCAATGCAGTATCAACGATGTGGGGAAACACTTTCAAAAAGCGATTATTTCGCTTCGGTGAGTTCATCATCATTAACACGAATCGGATCGATAGTAGCGTCGCGCTGAGAGCGATCGTCACTAAGTGTATGTGTTTTAGAGCTACGTACATTTTTCTTCTCTTTTTAGTTAGTGTTTGCTGACTTCCATGATTAACTGGCCAGACAACCAAGTGTTACTCGATCGTTACCGCCATAATCTTTTTCCGTAGCGACCTGTTGGTAACCAAAGCCACGCATTATCTCACGCACCGCCTCACCTTGATCATAACCATGTTCAAATGCCAGCCAACCGCCCACTTCAAGATACTGACGAGCAAGATCCGAGATATGACGAATATCAGCTAAGCCATTCTCTTTAGCAACTAATGCAGATTTTGGCTCAAAGCGCACATCGCCTTGGGATAAATGTGGATCTTTTTCATCAATATATGGCGGGTTGGAGACAATTAAAGCAAACTTCGTACCTTCTGTAATAGGCTCAAACCAACTGCCTTGAGCAAAGGTCACATTTTTGATGTTTAGCTGCTCAGCATTGTACTCTGCAAGTGCTTTCGCTTCTTGCTTAAGGTCTACGCCCATCACTTGACGCTTTGGCATTTCAGATGCAAGCGCGATGGCGATAGCTCCCGTCCCCGTTCCAAGATCTAAAATAGGCCCAGTTTGCTCGTAGGTCTTATCGAGTGCAACTTCGACCAAACGTTCTGTATCCGGTCTAGGTATCAGGGTAGAAGGAGAAACTTTAAACGGTAAAGACCAAAACTCTCGCTCACCAATAATATAAGCGACGGGTTCACCAGTTAAACGTCGTTCAAGTAGAGCATCAAACTGAGATTTTTGCTCTGCTTCTAACGCTTTTTCTGGCCAGGTCAGCAGGTAAGTTCGTGGTTTGCCCAGGACATGGCAAAGGAGTACAGCTGCATCGAGAGAAGGCGACTCTTTGCCGCCTTCTGCCAGTTTCGCCGTCGCACTTTTCAGTGCTTGCTCAATCGATTGAACTTGGCTCATCGATTAGCCGTTCTCTGCGAGCGCCGCAAGTTGGTCTGCTTGGTGCTCTTGAATCACAGGATCAATCAAGCTCTGCAGGTCACCTTCCATCACTTCGTTCAAACGATAGATGGTCAGGTTGATACGGTGATCAGACACACGACCTTGTGGGTAGTTGTATGTACGAATACGGTCACTACGGTCACCAGAACCTAGAAGGTTACGACGTGTATCAGACACTTCTGCGGCACGACGCTCTTCTTCCGCTTGAACGATACGAGCAGCAAGAACCGCCATTGCTTTCGCTTTGTTCTTGTGCTGTGAACGCTCATCCTGACACTCTACTACCGTACCCGTTGGTAAGTGGGTAATACGAATTGCAGAATCCGTGGTGTTAACGTGCTGACCACCCGCGCCAGATGCACGGAACGTATCGATTTTCAGGTCTGCTGCTTTGATTTCAGGCAGATCCGCTTCAGGGATTTCCGCCATTACTGCTACTGTACAAGCAGAAGTATGCACACGGCCTTGAGATTCAGTTGCAGGAACACGCTGTACACGGTGACCGCCTGACTCAAATTTCAACACGCCGTATGCACCGTCGCCGCTTACTTTCGCGATCATCTCTTTGTAACCACCGTGCTCTGCCTCGTTTGAAGACATGACTTCGATGCGCCAGCCACGCTTTTCTGCGTACTTGCTGTACATACGGAATAGATCACCCGCGAAGATACCCGCTTCGTCGCCACCCGCACCTGCACGAATTTCTAGGAAACAGTTACGATCATCGTTCGGATCTTTTGGCAGAAGAAGAATCTGTAACTCATCAGTAAGACGCTCAATCGTCGCTTTCGCTTCTTTGATTTCTTCTTGCGCCATTTCACGCATTTCTTCGTCGTCTTCGTTTGCCATCTCTTCAGCGGCGACAAGATCTTCTTGTGCTTGTTGATAAGCTTGGAAGCACTTGGTTACTTCTTCTAGCTGAGAGTACTCTCTTGATAGAGCACGGAATTTGTCCTGATTTCCAATTACATCAGGATCACCAAGAAGATGTTGAACTTCTTCGTAACGTTCTACTAGCGTTTCTAGCTTAGTCAGAATAGAGGCTTTCATAGTGTCGTTTTCTTAATAAAAAGCGTGAGTTATAGATCATCCAAGCCAAGTGTTTGGCGGATAATCGTTAATTTTGCTGGTTCGCCTTGCTCAGCTGCACTTTGCAATGCGCGAGTTGGAGCGTGAATCAGTTTGTTGGTGAGTTTATTACTCAGCTCGCGCAGCACTTTCTCCGGATCTGCGCCTGCCGCTAAAGATTGCAAACTTTTGCTCAGTAACTCTTCACGAATTTCGTTGGCTGATTTGCGATAGTCGCGAATACTATCGACGGCTTGCAGTGAACGCAACCATGTCATAAATGCAGCGCTTTCTTCACTAACAATCGCTTCAGCTTGAATCGCTTCGACTTTACGCTGCTCAATGTTGCTGTCGATGATAGATTGCAAGTCATCAACAGAATACAGATATGCGTCGTTCAGTTCACCGACTTCCGACTCCACATCTCGCGGCACCGCAATATCGACCAACAAGATAGGTTGATGCCGGCGCTGCTTTAGAGCCGTTTCGACCATACCTTTGCCAATAATAGGCAATGGGCTCGCCGTTGAGCTAATCACAATATCCGCTTTCGCCAAATGTTCAGGAATTTCGTTCAAACTGATCACTTCTGCGCCAAATTGGTCCGCTAAGCCTTGCGCGCGCTCTTTAGTGCGGTTCGCGACAATCATTTTTGTGCAACCGTTGGACGCTAAATGCTTCGCGACCAATTCAATCGTCTCACCCGCACCAACTAAAAGCACGGTTGAATCTGATAACGACTCAAAAATATGTTTTGCCAGTGTACATGCCGCATAAGCCACGGACACGGCATTACCACCAATATCTGTCTCTGTTCTCACCCGTTTGGCGACTGAGAACGTCTTTTGAAACAGTTTATCAATCGAGGCATCGACAGCTTGATGATCTCGCGAGTCAGAAAATGCTTGCTTTACCTGCCCCAAAATTTGAGGCTCACCCAACACCAGAGAGTCAAGACCGCACGATACGCGCATCAAATGCTTTATTGCAGCTTGTTCTTCATGAACATACAAACTCGGCATTAAATCTTCGCGGCTCACTTGATGAAATTGAGCAAGCCAATCGATCAACTTGTTTCGCGCTCCTTGCTTAACATCGCAGTACAACTCAGTTCGGTTACAGGTTGAAACAATCACACTGCCGTTAACTGCTTCGTGCTCTCTAAGTTGCTCGAGTGCAGGGCCGAGTTTATCCGGACCAAACGCCACCTTCTCTCGCAAGTCGACAGACGCTGTATTGTGATTAATTCCAATAGCAAGCAAGGACATCTAACGTGGTATCTCTGGGATAGGTTATAAAATAGGTCCAGAATTTTACTGTAAGCACGCATTTATTGAAAGGGTAAGCCGGATTTGTTTTCCTAAGTGCGACTTTTCAATGCTATAGTTGTGAGCGATTCCCGATGAAACTGATTAATAAGCTATCAAACATGACGTTACGCTCCTTTATTCTTTTTTTCTTGTCGAGCTTACTGCTCGCTGGTTGTTCGTCCGTTCCTGAAAGTGTTACCAGCGTTGAATGGCAAGCTCATGAGCAGCGACTCGAAACCATCCGAGATTTTCAAGCAACGGGGAAACTTGGTTATATTGGCCCAGACCAAAGACAAAATTTAAACTTCTACTGGAAACATTCTTCAGCACTAAGCCAGTTGCGTTTAACAACGATTCTCGGACAAACGGCATTAAAGCTCACCATCACCCCACAAGGCGCCACAGTAGAAACTTACGATGATCAGGTCCTTTCTTCTCGCAGTGCTAACCAGCTGATTTACCGTCTTACAGGGTTGATGATGCCCGTCGATCACATGCCTGACTGGCTATTAGGTCTACCGACCGATGCCGACAAATTCCAACTGTCTCCAACCAATACACTGCAAGCGTTAAACAAACAAATTGGTTTAAATGATTGGAGCATTGCATATCAACGATATGGCGACGTTCAATGGCATGAACAGTCTCTCCCTCTGCCAAATAAGCTGAAACTCACCACAGCTGATGTCAAAATAAATCTAGTGATCACAAAATGGAACATCACCCAATGATTGAACTTTCAACACGCTGGCCATCACCAGCGAAATTGAATCTCTTTCTATATATCAACGGCCGTACAGAGAATGGCTACCACGAGTTACAAACCTTATTCCAATTCGTCGATCACGGCGATGAGCTCACCATTCAAGCGAACCATTCTGGTGATATTACGATTTCTCCAGACATAGAAGGTGTGCCCCTTCAAGACAATTTAATTTGGAAAGCAGCAAGCGCGCTTCAAACTTACTCAAACTGCCCTTTTGGCGCGCATATTGAGCTACAGAAAGTGCTGCCTATGGGTGGAGGCATTGGTGGGGGCTCATCGAATGCAGCTACAGCATTAGTGGCACTGAATTACTTATGGCAACTGAATCTAACTGACGACGAACTGGCTGAAATAGGTTTAAAACTAGGCGCAGACGTGCCCGTATTTGTGCGCGGATTTGCAGCTTTTGCTGAAGGTGTTGGTGAAAAACTCTCTCCTGCTTATCCCGAAGAAAAATGGTATTTAGTCGTCAGACCGAATGTATCTATTGCAACCGTCGACGTTTTTTGTCATCCAGATCTGACGCGAAACACCCCAAAACGAGATCTAGAAACACTTTTAAATACGCCAAGCGTAAACGATTGCGAAAAAATTGTACGAATGCTCTACCCAGAGGTTGATAAGCAACTTTCTTGGCTGCTACAATACGCGCCGTCAAGATTGACGGGGACAGGATCTTGCGTTTTTGCTGAATTTTCGAGCAAATCTGAAGCAGAAACTATCCTTGCACAACTCTCTGATAAAGTCTCGGCATTTATCGCTCAAGGGCGCAATATTTCGCCATTAAAAGAGACTTTGGCTGAATACCAATCAGCCTCACACCGACCTATTTAAACTGGACGCAAACCCGAGGTTTCCACCGTGCCTGATATGAAGCTATTTGCTGGTAACGCAACACCTGAACTAGCCCAACGTATTGCTGATCGTCTTTACATCTCTCTTGGTGATGCATCTGTTTCTCGCTTTTCTGATGGCGAAGTTGCAGTTCAAATCAATGAGAATGTTCGTGGTAGCGATGTTTTCATCATTCAATCCACTTGTGCACCGACTAACGACAACCTAATGGAATTGGTTGTTATGATTGATGCAATGCGCCGTGCTTCAGCAGGCCGTATCACTGCAGTTATCCCTTACTTCGGCTACGCTCGCCAAGACCGTCGTGTACGTTCTGCGCGTGTGCCAATTACTGCAAAAGTTGTTGCTGATTTCCTATCTAACGTTGGTGTTGACCGCGTTCTAACTATCGACCTACACGCAGAGCAAATTCAAGGCTTCTTCGATGTACCTGTAGACAACATCTTCGGCACGCCAGTGCTACTTGAAGATATGCAGGCTCGCGGTCTAGATAACCCTGTAGTGGTATCTCCTGACCTAGGTGGCGTTGTTCGTGCTCGTGCAACAGCAAAAGCACTAGGCGACATCGACATCGCAATCGTAGATAAGCGTCGTCCACGTGCAAACGTTTCTGAAGTAATGAACCTAATCGGTGATGTTGAAGGTCGTGACTGTGTGATCGTTGATGACATGATCGACACAGGTGGCACACTATGTAAAGCAGCTGAAGCACTAAAAGAGCGCGGTGCTAAGCGTGTATTCGCTTACGCTACTCACGCAGTATTCTCAGGCAACGCTGCGGATAACATCAAGAACTCAGTTCTTGACCAAGTTATCGTAACTGACTCTATCTCTCTGTCTAAAGAGATGGCTGCAACAGGTAAAGTGACAACACTAAGCCTATCTCGCATGCTGGCTGAAGCGATTCGTCGTATCAGCAACGAAGAGTCAATCTCTGCAATGTTCAACTAATACGAACATTTCAGTTACACTGATTTCAAAAGCACCCCTCTTTGGGGTGTTTTTTTATTTGTACTGATAACTAGAAAATCCCTTGGTCGCCCACCGCGAGTTTTCTGTGCTATCATACTGCGCTTTTTGAGATTCCAGAGAGATCCTAACCTTGAGTCAACAAATCAAACTTCTTGTTGGTCTTGCTAATCCAGGACCAGAATACGCCAGAACTCGTCACAATGCGGGCGCTTGGGTTGTAGAAGAATTAGCACGCGTTCACAACGTTACACTGAAGAACGAACCAAAGTTTTTTGGTCTAACAGGACGCATTATGGTCAATGGCCAGGATCTCCGTTTGCTTATCCCAACCACCTTCATGAATCTATCAGGTAAATCGATCGCAGCGCTTGCGAAATTTTATCAAATTAAACCTGAAGAGATCATGGTTGCTCATGACGAGCTAGACTTACCGCCAGGTGTCGCTAAGTTTAAAAAAGGTGGGGGTCACGGTGGACACAACGGTCTGCGTGACACCATTAGCAAACTGGGCAATAACAAAGATTTTTATCGTCTTCGTATTGGCATTGGTCATCCGGGACACAAAGATAAAGTGGCGGGTTTTGTATTAGGTAAAGCGCCAGCTAAAGAGCAAGAGCTTTTAGATGCAGCAGCTGATGAGGCTGTTCGTTGTCTAGATATCCTGATTAAGGATGGCCTATCTAAAGCACAAAATCGCCTCCACACGTTCAAAGCTGAATAAGGTTACTATCATGGGTTTTAAATGTGGCATCGTTGGTCTACCTAACGTAGGTAAATCAACTCTGTTCAACGCACTAACTAAAGCGGGTATCGAAGCAGCAAACTTCCCGTTCTGTACCATTGAACCAAACACTGGTGTGGTTCCTGTGCCAGATCTACGTCTAGACGCACTAGCTAAGATCGTTAACCCACAGAGAGTTCTTCCAACGACGATGGAGTTCGTGGACATCGCTGGTCTTGTTGCTGGTGCATCACGTGGTGAAGGTTTAGGTAACAAATTCCTAGCTAACATCCGTGAAACAGACGCGATTGGCCACGTTGTACGCTGTTTTGAAAACGAAAACATTGTTCACGTTTCAGGTAAAGTTTCACCTATCGAAGATATCGAAGTGATCAACCTTGAACTTGCAATGGCTGACCTTGATTCTTGTGAGCGAGCGATTCAACGTAACGCGAAGAAGGCAAAAGGCGGCGATAAAGACGCAAAATTTGAACTAACCGTACTAGAAAAACTGTTACCAGTACTAACTGAAGGCGGCATGGCACGCACAGTTGAGCTATCTAAAGAAGAGTTAGCAGCAATCGGCTACCTAAACTTCCTAACACTGAAGCCAACTATGTACATTGCAAACGTAAACGAAGATGGCTTCGAAAATAACCCATATCTAGATGCGGTTCGTGAGTTCGCAGAAAAAGAAAACAATGTCGTTGTACCTGTATGTGCAGCTATCGAATCTGAACTATCTGAACTAGAAGATGAAGATCGCGAAGAATTCCTAGCAGATATGGGGATCGAAGAGCCGGGCCTGAACCGTGTAATTCGCTCTGGTTACGAACTACTGACTCTACACACCTACTTCACAGCAGGTGTTAAAGAAGTACGTGCTTGGACAATCCCTGTTGGTGCAACTGCGCCTCAGGCGGCAGGTAAGATCCACACTGACTTCGAGAAAGGCTTTATTCGTGCAGAAGTAGTCGGTTACGACGATTTCATCCAATTCAATGGTGAAAATGGCGCAAAAGACGCAGGTAAATGGCGTCTAGAAGGTAAAGACTACATCGTAAAAGATGGCGATGTTGTACACTTCCGCTTCAATGTTTAATTAAATGAATGAATTCTAAACACTTCATTTACACTAAAAGCCAGCTGTTAAGCTGGCTTTTTTAATACCTTAAGTAAATGAACAAAAATAAATTACGCAACTGCAAGCTAATTTATTTCCAGTTTTAGATCATAAACACGCCTCTTTGTTTAAAAAGGAAGCGAACGAGGTTTTTTCCGAAATTTATTAAAAAAAACTGTTGACGGATCTCACTCAACTTCGCATAATGCGCGCCGTTCCCAACGACAAGGCAACAAAGCGTTGAGAACAAAAAATATGGTTTTGGCTACGTAGCTCAGCTGGTTAGAGCACATCACTCATAATGATGGGGTCACAGGTTCGAATCCCGTCGTAGCCACC
>NZ_JAWOSW010000027.1:0-51674 GCF_033338535.1 Vibrio sp. Vb2131 | reverse complement strand
GTCTACGTTTCGCGATCCGTGAAGGTGGCCGTACAGTAGGTGCTGGTGTTGTTGCTAAGATCTTCGACTAATTCATAACGAATTAAACGAAATCTTGCACTGTTCTTCTTTTTGAAGAAAGCGCATCGAAAAGGGAAGCTTAGGCTTCCCTTTTTCATTTCTAGATTACATTTAGTTATAAGTGTTGAAATAAAAGACGTCACTTTTTCGATTTAAAAACAGAGTTTTACCGACTTTATTTCTTAACGCTTTTACTCACCCCTCTTAACCCTTTGATCTTTTCCTGCAGCGGTAAAATCGTTATAACCAAATATTCTGAGCGGACACCATAATGCGACTGGTAACAAGAACTATTCTTGTTTATATTGTTTGTCACAGATTAGTTTTATAGGTTTTTTGAGTATGTACGTTTGTCTTTGCCATGGTGTCTCCGACAAAAAAATCAGGAAGTTGGCGATAGATGAAGGCGTAACAGATATTAAAGGAATCAAAAAGTGCACGGCATTGGGCAGCCAATGTGGTAAGTGCATCAGACAGGCCAAGGAAATTTTAGCGGAAACTAGTTACACGGAATTTAAACAAGCCAGCTAATTGCTGTAAGTATGCAGTAATTATTTGCCTTACATTTTGACACCTTCTCATTTGCTTCTACATTTAAATGAAGCCAAAGAGGAGGGTTTTGTCATGAAAGGCGATCCAATCATCATTCAACATCTCAATAAAGTGCTCGGTAACGAGCTCGTCGCTATTAATCAGTATTTTCTTCATGCCCGAATGTATAAAGACTGGGGCTTAAAGCACCTAGCAGACAAGGAATATCACGAATCTATCGATGAGATGAAACATGCCGATCATCTAATTGAGCGTATTTTGTTCCTTGAAGGCTTACCGAACCTACAAGATTTAGGTAAGTTGATGATTGGTGAAGATACCAAGGAAATGCTCGAGTGTGACTTAAAGCTTGAAATGGCGGCTATTCCAGATTTAAAAGATGCGATTGCTTACGCTGAAGACATTCGAGATTATGTGTCTCGAGATTTATTCCAAGACATTCTTGAAGATGAAGAAGAACATGTTGATTGGCTAGAGACGCAACTTGGCTTGATTGAAATGTCTGGTATTGAGAATTATCTCCAAGCGCAATACGTGGACGAAGAGTAACGATACTATCTAAGTTTGCATACTCCAATAATAGTAATAAGAAAGAGCACCTGACTCGAAAATCGGGTGCTTAACCCCGTTATCTGGTCTAATCTCTTTTATTATCGGCTTTTTAAGGATATTGCTCGCAATCTTGCCTATGAAGTTTGATTTCTATCCGATAGAATTTATGCCCCCTTACCTAAAAATAAAAAAGAGAAACGTCCATGTCTGAAGACAACCACCAAGCAGCCACTCCAGAAGAAGAACATCGCCAAAAAGCATTGGATTACCATGCTTATCCAACTCCAGGAAAGATTGCTGTCGAACTGACAAAGCCTGCGGAAACGGCGGGTGATCTTGCCCTTGCATACAGCCCAGGAGTTGCAGAGCCAGTGCGTGAAATCGCACAAAACCCGGATAACGTGTACAAGTACACTGCAAAAGGGAACATGGTTGCTGTTATTTCTAACGGTACCGCTATTCTAGGTCTAGGTAACCTAGGTCCACTTGCATCTAAGCCAGTGATGGAAGGTAAAGCGTTACTGTTTAAGCGTTTTGCAGGTCTTGACTCTATTGATATTGAAGTTAAGCACCGCACGATCGATGAATTTGTTGATACTGTTGCGAGCATTGCAGACACTTTTGGCGGTATTAACCTTGAAGATATTAAAGCACCAGACTGTTTTGAGATTGAAAAGCGTCTGATTGAACGTTGTGATGTACCAGTATTCCACGATGATCAACATGGTACTGCTATTGTAACGGCAGCGGGTATGCTGAATGCAATCGAACTTCAAGGTAAGAAACTTGAAGATTCAACAATTGTTTGTCTTGGCGCTGGCGCTGCCGCTGTAGCGTGTATGGAGCTTCTGATCAAATGCGGCGCAATGCGCGAAAAAATCTACATGCTAGATCGCAAAGGTGTGATTCACACTCGTCGTGATGATCTTAATGAATATAAGCAGCTATTTGCGAACAATACAGATAAGCGCACACTAGAAGACGTGATTGAAGGTGCAGATCTGTTCCTAGGTGTATCTGGTCCAAACCTATTGCCAGCGGAAGCGTTGAAGTTGATGGCAGATAAGCCAATCGTATTCGCATGTTCTAACCCGGATCCTGAAATCAAGCCGGAACTTGCTCACGCAGTTCGTGATGACTTGATCATGGGTACTGGCCGTAGTGATTATCCTAACCAAGTTAACAACGTATTGTGTTTCCCATTTATTTTCCGCGGTGCTCTTGATGTGCGTGCAAGTGAAATCAATGATGAAATGAAACTTGCAGCCGTTGAGGCGATTCGTGAGCTAGCAAAAGAGCCTGTACCTGAAGCCGTATTGAAGGCTGCAGGTGTTGATAAGCTAGAGTTTGGTGCGGACTATATTATTCCAAAACCAATGGATTCACGTTTGCTACCACGTGTTGCAAAAGCGGTTGCTCAGGCGGCGGTTAATTCAGGTGTAGCTCGTATCGAGATGCCTGCAAACTACATGGAAGAGTAATATATCTTTCTGATGTGATACATAAAAATGGGACGCTATTGCGTCCCATTTTTTATGTCATTCATTTGGCTCGAGGCAAGAGTTATTACCTGAAACATTTTATCAGGCTTTTTTATTCTTCGTCGAATGACTCAAATTCGATGCCCATTTCCGTCATCAGCGCTTTTACTTCTGTTGGAATATCATCAGGACGGTCTTTACGAAGGTCTTCATCTGTCGGAAGTGGCTGACCTGTGTACGCGTGCAAAAATGCCTCGCATAGCAATTCGCTATTGGTTGCATGGCGTAAGTTATTGATCTGACGGCGAGTACGCTCATCAGTTAGCACCTTTAAAACTTTTAGCGGGATAGAGACGGTAATTTTTTTTACTTGTTCGCTTTTTTTGCCGTGCTCTGCATATGGGCTAATGTATTCGCCATTCCAGTCAGCCATTGCACACCTTCATTTATGTAATCGGTTAAAAATAATTTAGGTGCTGATTTTAGCTGCATTTACCGCCATAAGCAAAGACATATAGACGTCTAGAAGTGTTGACGTCTCATTTTTTGACGAGTAAAGTGAACATAACAGCAAAGGAAGCGTGTTGATCACTTTATGTTACTCATTAGATATAGCGCATTCCTATTTAGAAGTCATTACCCGTGAAAGGATACACCCATGAGCACTCGCAAACCTGCGACCATTGCAGTACGCACTGGTATTGAATCAGACAGCCAATATCATGCTGTCGTTCCACCTATTTATCTTTCCACTAACTATGGTTTTCCTGCTTTTGGTGAAGTGCCCAAGTATGATTACACACGATCTGGTAATCCAAACCGCGGACTGTTGGAAAGTGCGCTATCTGAACTCGAGTCTGGAAAAGGAGCGGTTGTTACTAACTGCGGTACGTCGGCATTAAATTTATGGGTTTCCGCTTTTCTCGGCCCAGATGATCTCATCATTGCTCCTCACGATTGTTATGGTGGTACCTATCGTCTTTTTAATACCCGAGCTAATAAAGGCGATTTTAAGGTTCAGTTTGTCGATCAATCAGACGAACAGGCTTTAGATGCTGCATTGGCACAAAAACCAAAACTCATTTTGCTAGAAACTCCGTCAAACCCTCTGGTTCGCGTAGTGGATATTGCAGCTACTTGTGAAAAAGCGAAACAAGTCGGCGCGTTAGTTGCGGTGGACAATACCTTTTTGACACCCGTGTACCAAAAACCTTTAGAGCTAGGTGCGGATTTTGTTATCCACTCCACAACAAAGTACATCAACGGTCATTCGGACGTAATTGGTGGGGTAATCATCACCAACACAGAAGCGCATGCAGAAGAGCTTGCATGGTGGGGCAATTGTATTGGTGCAACGGGCACACCTTTCGATAGTTACATGACACTGCGAGGTATTCGTACGCTTGGTGCTCGTATGAAAGTACATGAAGAGAGCTCACAGCAGGTACTGGCTTACCTACAGAAACAAGCGTTAGTTAAAACTATCTATCATCCAAGCCTGCCGGAACATCCAGGTCACGACATTGCTAAAAAGCAGCAAACGGGCTTTGGCTCTATGTTGAGTTTTGAGTTTGCTGGTTCGTTTGAGCAGTTAAAGGTGTTTGTGAAAGAGCTCCAACTGTTTTCATTAGCTGAATCATTAGGTGGTGTAGAAAGTTTGATTTGCCACCCGGCATCCATGACTCACCGTGCAATGGGTGAGGAGGCACTGGCGGAGGCTGGGGTCTCTCATCAACTATTGCGTTTGTCTGTCGGTTTGGAAGATGCACAAGACCTCATCACAGATTTAGAACAAGCGTTCGCTAAAGCTACCCAGTAATAGGAGACGATAACAATGACTGTACAACGTCAGCTGCATAAGTTTGGTGGCAGTAGCTTAGCAAACCCAGAATGCTACTTACGCGTTGTGGGTATTCTCAAAGAGTATTCGACAGAAAATGATCTTGTGGTCGTCTCTGCTGCAGGAAAAACCACTAATCGCTTGATTGAGTTTTTGGAAGGGTTAAATAAAGATGGCCGAATTGCGCATGAAGCGCTTCAAAGCTTAAGACAGTTCCAAACTGAGCTAATAGAAAGCTTGTTGGAGAGTGAAGCAAAAGAAGAGCTGTTAGCTTTATTACATGATGAGTTCAGTACTCTCTCGGAGCTGACTGCACCACTCACTAATGCGCAAAAAGCTGCGGTACTGGGACACGGAGAAGTATGGTCTGCTCGCCTATTGGCCGCGTTATTATCTCAACGTTCTATCCCTGCGGTTGCACAAGATGCACGAGCGTTTTTACGTGCAGAAGCGGGAACTCAACCAGAGGTTGATCGCGCTCGTTCATACCCTTTAATTAAAGAGATCCTCGCGCAGCATAACCATAAACGTGTGGTAATTACTGGCTTTATGGCTCAGAACGAGGCAGGAGAAACCATTCTACTTGGTCGTAACGGCTCTGACTATTCTGCAACGGTCATAGGCGCGCTTGCTGAAGTCAGTACTGTCACGATTTGGAGTGATGTTGCTGGTGTTTATAGTGCCGATCCACGTTTGGTGTCTGACGCTTGTTTATTACCGTTACTTCGATTGGATGAAGCCAGTGAACTTGCTCGCTTAGCTGCCCCAGTGCTACACAGTCGTACGCTTCAGCCTGTGGCGCAAAGTACCATGGACCTTAATCTCAAGTGTAGCTATCTGCCAGAGTCGGGTTCTACTCGTATTGAGCGTGTATTGGCATCTGGTCGTGGCGCTAAAATTATTACTTCACTGGATGATGTTTTATTGGTGCAGTTGTCTTTCATGCATGGGCACGACTTCGAAAAAACACAGAGTGATGTATTACAAGCGTTGCAGCGCGCGCAATTAGAGCCACTGGCATTTGAAGCTCAATCCGATCAGCACACGCTACGCTTGGCTTACACCGCAGAAATCGCCGGTGGTGCATTGAAACACTTGCAAGAGCTTGCGGTAGAGGCTGAAATTAAGCTAAAAGAAGGTTACTCGCTCTTAGCTGCGGTAGGTGCAGGCGTTACGAAAAACGCCAATCATTGCTTTGGCTTTTATCAGAAGCTAAAGCACTCTCCGGTAGAATTTATCTCTGAAACAGACTCAGGGCTGAGCCTAGTCGCTGTTTTGCGCCGTACTGATACCGAGGCGTTGGTTCAAACGATTCATAGCCAGTTGTTCCAAGCGCAAAAACGCGTGGCAGTGGCTTTATGTGGCAAGGGTAATATTGGTTCTAGTTGGCTAAATTTATTTGCTACGCAAAAAAGTGAGCTCGAAAAACGTCATGGTATGAGCTTTGATCTTGTCGCGGTTGTGGATAGCCAAACCTATTGGTTCGATGAGCAAGGTATTGAGGCGGCGAGTGTTGCTGAACGATTTGATGATGAAAGCATAGCAAACAATGGGGATTGGCTGGCACGTTTGGGAGCACTTAAAAGCTATGATGAAGCCGTCGTGCTTGATGTTACCGCGAGTAAAGAGTTAGCTCAGCGCTACGTAGAAATCGCACAGCAAGGCATTCATTTGATTTCCGCTAACAAAGTGGCCGGTTCCGCAGATAGTCAGTACTACCATCAGGTTCAAGATGCATTCGCTAAAATTGGTCGTCATTGGCTATACAACGCAACGGTTGGTGCTGGGTTACCGATAAACCATACCGTGCGAGATCTTCGTGAAAGTGGGGATGAAATCGTCGCTCTATCGGGGATTTTCTCGGGGACGTTATCATGGCTGTTCCAACAGTTTGATGGTTCTGTACCATTTAATGATTTAGTCGATCTTGCTTGGCAGCAAGGGTTAACCGAACCTGACCCTCGTTCTGATTTAGATGGCTCCGATGTAATGCGTAAGTTAGTCATCTTGGCTCGAGAATCGGGCCTAGATATAGAACCAGACAGCGTTAAAGTTGAGTCTTTAGTGCCAGAAGAATTAAGAGAACTGAGCTTAGATGATTTCTTCGATAATGGAGCGTTGTTGAGTGAAATACTTCAAGAGCGTCTGACAAAAGCACAGAGAAACGATCAAGTGCTTCGCTATGTGGCGCGTTTAGAAAAAAATGGTAAAGCAACGGTGGGAGTCGAAGCGTTGTCTCGTGAGCACGCGCTCGCCAACTTATTGCCATGCGATAACATTTTTGCCATAGAGAGCAAGTGGTACAAAGATAACCCTCTGGTCATTCGAGGACCAGGCGCAGGCAGAGAAGTGACAGCCGGCGCTATTCAATCCGACCTCAACCGATTGGCTGGTTTATTTTAAAGTTGCGATTGACCTAAAAACCCTGGAATTAATCCAGGGTTTTTTATTCCCCTATCAGTGCCATACTGAAGTCATAACCCGTGCAAAATGGCGAGATGATGCTCAAGTAGAAACTTGAACTATCTTCATTATTAACTTGAGAAAAATTCATAATTACAAGGTTGACATTAAATCGTATTCAATACATTCTGTAGACATATAGACGTCTAAACGTCGATTTTAAGGATTTGTTTTCGTGGCGGAGTGCCGCAGGGAGAGTAAGATGGGATATACGCACGCAGGCCATATCGACGCCTTGAACCAGAATATTGCTGAGTTATCAGATAACATCAATGTATCGTTTGAGTTTTTTCCGCCAAGCAGCGCTAAGATGGAAGAAACACTTTGGAATTCAGTGCACCGTCTTAAAACGCTTCAACCTAAATTTGTTTCTGTGACTTACGGTGCGAACTCCGGCGAGCGTGACAGAACACACTCCATCATTAAAGAAATTAAAGCAACAACCGGATTGGTTGCCGCTCCCCATCTCACTTGTATTGATGCGACTCGTGAAGAGTTGATTAATATTGCCGATGATTATTGGAACAATGGTATTGAAAATATCGTCGCTCTGCGTGGTGATATTCCTCCAGGTGGCGGTGCGCCTGATATGTATGCCTCGGATTTGGTTGAGCTGCTGAAATCACGCCACGATTTCGATATCTCCGTTGCTGCATTCCCTGAGGTTCACCCTGAAGCTAAAAGCGCTCAGTCTGACTTATTGAACCTAAAACGTAAGGTAGATGCAGGTGCAAACCGTGCTATTACTCAGTTCTTTTTTGACGTTGAGTCTTACCTGCGATTCCGTGACCGTTGTGTCGCAGCAGGAATTGACGTAGAAATTGTGCCAGGAATTTTGCCTGTATCGAACTTTAAGCAAGCGTCTCGCTTTGCGGCACAGAACAATGTGAAAGTACCAGGATGGATGAGCAAACAATTCGATGGCTTGGATGATGATCCGGTGACTCGCCAGCTTGTAGGAGCTAGCCAAGCTATTGATATGGTGCGTGTACTGAGTCGTGAAGGGGTTAAGGACTTTCACTTCTACACACTAAACCGTGCAGAGATGACTTACGCGTTATGCCATACGTTGGGTGTTCGTCCTCGCGCAGTAGTCGGTGCGTAAATCTGGTTTCAAAAAGATAAAAGGCTTGCCAAGTGGCAAGCCTTTTTCGTTTTATCAAAGCAAAAGGAGTTTAACCAATCACTTCAAGTTCAGTTAGAACTTCTTCTGCCCAAGTGATCCAAGTTTCACGTAACAGAAGGTTACGGCGAAGCGTTAGACGTTCTAGGCGAGCTTGTTTATCTAAAGTTGACGGCGTTGCGTAGTAAGCCGCTTCAATTTCTTTGTAGTGAGAAACCAGTTTGCGAGACTCTTCAACTAGCTCGGCGAGTTGGTCACGGAATGGAGCCGCAGGTTGAACGGCACATGCCATCAATTTCGCTGAAAACTCATCACGAACTGTTGGGTGTGCAGTTGGTTGATCAAACCACTCTCCTAAAGCGCTGCGACCAGCGTCTGTAATGGAGTAAACCTTGCGGTCTGGTTTGCCTTCTTGGGGTTCTAATACGCAAGTAACCAGTTCTTTCTCAGCCATTTTGTTGAGTTCACGGTACACCTGTTGGTGGCTTGCTTTCCAGAAGTAACCGATGCTAGCAGAGAATTCTTTAGTGATATCGTAACCGGTTGCGTCGCGAGTGCTAAGAACAGTTAAGATTACGTGTGGTAATGACATGTCTTCAATCCAAATGGTCAATAAACTTGTAAACAAGCTACTTATACTTTCAGCTGCGCTCTTACTGGCACTTGAGTTTTTTAATGTATAAGTAGCACCAACAATGTTGGTCCTGTCACCTTAAAGCCGTTTATCACCTAGAGAGATGGGGAGTCCCATCAAGGCTGGAGCAGGTATGATTGGATTTATGAGCTCTCAGCAGGCAAGTAGTATATAAATAATAAGCATGAAGTGGAATAGTAGGACAAAATTACCCTAAAAAACTAACATAATAATCAATAGTGTTAACTTGTGGTTTTTTGTTCTTTTATTTTGGTATTTTTTGGGTCTATTATGGTTTATTTGACTGCTTTTGTTTTGGTGCGATTATCCTGTGATAAAAAAAAGCTGAGCATTTGCCCAGCTTTTTATTAAAAATGAAACGATTAGCCTGTGTTGCGCATACCAGCAGCAATACCAGCAATCGTCACCATCAACGCTTCTTCCAAGTTTGCAGAAGCTTCTTCGGTTTGACGCGTGCGGTATAGCAGCTCTGCTTGTAGCATATTCAATGGCTCAACGTAGATATTGCGTAAGCGAATAGACTCGAGTCCCCAAGGGTCATGCTGCATCAAGTTTTCATTGTTCTCTACATTCAGTACCGCTTTGATGTCTTCTTGAAGCTGAGCACGAAGCTTTTCACCGAGTGGACGGAGCGACTCATCCACCAATCGCTCATCGTAGTAGCGAGAGATATCAATATTACACTTCGAGTACACCATTTCCAGCATGCCGAGACGAGTTGAGAAAAATGGCCATTCGCGGCACATCTCTTCGAGCAATGCTTGGTGGCCTTTATCGATCGAGTATTGAATCGCTTCACCTGCGCCTAGCCATGCAGGAAGTACCAAACGGTTTTGACTCCATGAGAAGATCCACGGGATTGCACGTAAGCTTTCTACTCCGCCCTTAGGGTTGCGTTTTGCAGGACGAGAACCAAGTGGCAACTTGCCGAGTTCGAGTTCTGGTGTTGCTTGGCGGAAGTAAGGCACGAAATCTGGCTCGCCACGAACCACATTTCGGTAAGACTCACAGCTTACTTCTGATAGCACTTCCATCAAGTCGCGCCATTCTTGTTTTGGCTCCGGTGGCGGTAACAAGTTGGCTTCCAGAATCGCACTTGCATATAGGTTAAAGCTGTTTACTGCGACATCTGGGAGTCCCAGTTTAAAGCGGATCATTTCGCCTTGCTCTGTTACACGTAAACCGCCTTTCAAGCTTTTTGGTGGTTGCGACAAAAGCGCAGCATGCGCAGGTGCGCCACCGCGACCGACTGTGCCCCCACGACCATGGAATAGAGTTAGCTCAACGCCTTCTTCTTCAGCCACTTTAACTAACGATTCCATCGCATGATACTGAGCCCAACCAGCAGACATAACACCTGCATCTTTCGCTGAGTCAGAGTAACCAATCATGACCATCTGGTGGTTTTGGATAAAACCACGGTAAAGGTCAATCCCCATAAGCTGCTTGATGACCGATTCCGCGTTGTTCAAATCGTCTAGCGTTTCGAATAGAGGACACACATCCATGCGGTAAGGGCAACCAGCTTCTTGTAGCAGTAGATGAACGGCTAGTACGTCAGAGGCGGTACGTGCCATTGAAATAACGTAAGCGCCAAACGCTTCACGCGGTTGTGCTGCAACAATCTTGCAGGTATCCAAAACCTCTTTGACGGGTTCAGACGGTTCCCAATCACGAGGGAGAAGCGGACGTTTAGATGCAAGCTCGTTAGTTAGAAAAGCAATCTTATCTTGCTCACTCCATTGTTCGTAATCACCAATACCTAAGTAGCGAGTTAGTTCAGACAAGACGTCTGAGTGACGCGTGCTCTCTTGGCGGATATCAAGACGTACAAGATGGATACCAAATGCTTTTACGCGGCGTAGTGTATCCAGTAGTGAGCCGTTGGCTATTACACCCATGCCACATTCGTTTAGTGACTGGTAGCAGGCATACAGCGGTTCCCAAAGTTGCTCGACTTTTTGCAGTGGTGCTTTAACGGCCAGTTTTTGACCGTGGATCTTAGCATCGAGAATATCTTTGGTTTCATTGAGCAGAGTGCGTAATTGCTTCAGGATCGCACGGTATGGTTCGTGCTGATCTTCGCCAGCAAGTTCACGGACTTGATCGTTTGAAACTGTCATAGACAGCTCGCTGATCAACTCGTTAATGTCATTGAGATAAAGATCGGCGGCTTTCCAACGAGACAATAGTAAGACTTCACGCGTAACGTTGTGAGTAACAAACGGGTTACCGTCACGGTCACCGCCCATCCAAGAGGAGAAGTGCACTGGGCGAGCATCAATGGGTAAACCTTCTCCAAGGTAAGATTTTAGACGGTCATTCATCTCACGTAGGAAGTCCGGTACTGCTTCCCATAGCGAGTTTTCAACGACCGCAAAGCCCCATTTTGCTTCATCCAACGGAGTTGGGCGTTGTTGTCGAATCACGTCTGAATGCCAGCCTTGGGCAATCAGTTGCTCTAGGCGGCGTTCGGTTTTTCTGCGCTCTTTAGAAGAAAGATCGCTTAGCTCCAACTTTGATAAGCACTCGTTTATCTTGACCAGTTTGTTGATCATCGTACGGCGCGTAATTTCTGTTGGGTGAGCCGTCAATACCAATTCAATATTTAGATCACGAACCGCTTGGGCAGTGTCCAGTTTGCTCACATCGTTTTGTACCAGTTTAGAAAACAGCGAGTTAATCGCGTCTGGTTCACAAATGTGCTCTTCACAATGGCGTGAAATCGTGTGGTATTGCTCAGCGATATTGGTGAGGTTTAGAAATTGGTTAAACGCGCGAGTAACGGGCGTTAGCTGCTCATCAGGTAGATGTTTGATTTCTTCGATCAAGCTGTCCCTGTCTGCTTGATTCCCTGCTTGAGCTGATTTGGATAATTTACGAATGGTTTCCACTTTCTCGAAGATTTCTTCGCCATGGGCATCGCGAATGGTGTTACCCAATAAGTGGCCTAACATGCGCACATTACTTTTGAGTGCGGCGTATTTCTCGTTCATTGTCGTCCTGCCTCGTAAAAAAACTACATCCATTGTCCTTGTTAAGACTCCAATCTAGCGAAAAGCACCAGTTATAGTCAAATAAAGCAGACTAAGTTTGCAATTATTCCGCTGTCTCCTGATTTAGAGCAAATTTACGGCAGCCATAGAGTAAGAAGTGAAAATTAATTACAAAATAACAAGTTAAATAAGTGTTAAGACTAGCGCTAAATTGTGAAGATAAAAAGATGCAGCTCAATCGAGCTGCACAGACTTTTGAGCTTAAACGCGTATTAACAGCAGTACTTGACCATCGCCTTTGAAAGCACATCAATTGTGGGGTCGATAAAGTCGAAGGATAGAAACTCATCCGGTTGGTGGGCTTGGTCGATTGACCCAGGGCCGAGCACCAAGGTTGGACACAACTGCTGTAGAAATGGTGCTTCAGTACAGTAGTTCACGGTTTCTGAACTGGTTTGGCAGATCTCTTCAACACCACCAATAAATGGGTGGTCATGTTGGCATTCGTAACCTGGAATAGGCTCATGCAATGGAATAATCTCCAGTCTCCCTGGCCATTTCGCTTCGACTTCTTTTAATGCTCCGCGCAACATGTTCTCTAAACCATCAAGACTAATGCCGGGAAGAGGACGCACGTCGTAATGCAGCTCGCAGCAACCACAAATACGGTTAGCGCTGTCACCACCATGAATGTGTCCAAGATTTAGGGTTGGGCTTGGAATGGCAAAACCCGGATGGTGATATTCTTTAATCAATTTGTCACGCAGTTGCATCATGGCGAACATGACTTCATGCATGATCTCAATAGCGTTAACGCCAAGCGCTGGGTCCGATGAGTGACCGGACTTGCCTGTTACGCGAATGGCATTTGCCACATGCCCTTTATGACCTCGAATTGGTACAAGGCTGGTGGGTTCACCAATGATGCAGTAATCCGGCTTAAATGGGGCGTTTGCTGTGAAATGTCGCGCGCCCAACATGGTGGTCTCTTCGTCACAAGTGGCTAATACGTAAAGTGGTTTGCTCTGCTTGCTCCAATCGACTTTCTTCACTGCTTCATAAATAAAGGCGAAAAAGCCTTTCATGTCTGCTGTGCCTAAACCGTAGAAGCGGTTGTCTTTTTCCGTCAGTTTATGCGGATCAAAATTCCATCGCCCTTGATCGAATGGCACGGTATCACTATGGCCAGCAAGTAAAAGGCCACCTTCTCCCTCTCCCATACGTGCGATCATATTGTGCTTGCCTGGCTCGACTTCGATCACTTCAACGCTAAAACCCAGATCTTTAAACCAAGATGCGAGTTTTTCGATGACTTTTGCATTGCCCTGATCCCAGCTCGGATCCGTGGAGCTGATAGAAGAGGTGCTGATGAGTCCTTCATAGACCTCTAGAAAAGTTGGTAATTGCATGGATTCTTCAAATCTCCTGTTGACAGACAGACCACAAAAATGTAAAACACATATTAAATCATATTTAATGAATAAAAAATCAAAATAAAGCAAAAATTAAATATGAATAGTCATTTGAGCCTTTAAGTATATGGATGTCACACAATGCTAAAAACCACGATTATTGGAGCCAGCGGTTACACCGGCGCAGAGTTAGCGTTAATGGTTAATAAACACCCACAACTCACGCTATCAGGTTTATACGTTTCCGCCAACAGTGTTGATGCGGGAAAGAGCATCGCGCAGCTGCACGGTAAGCTAGCGGGCATCATTGATATGCCAGTTTTACCACTAACGGATCCACTGCAAATCGCTCAAGAATCGGACGTGGTGTTTTTGGCAACGGCTCACGAAGTCAGCCATGATTTAGCCCCAACTTTCTTGGAGGCAGGCTGTCAGGTATTCGATTTATCGGGTGCATTCCGTGTGAAAAGTGAAGGCTTTTACGACACTTTTTATGGCTTCGCACATCAACATAACAACTGGTTAGATAAAGCAGCATACGGCTTAGCTGAGTGGAACCAAGAATCAATAAAAACCACTCCTTTGATTGCAGTAGCAGGTTGCTACCCAACCGCTTCACAGCTTGCAATCAAACCTTTATTAGAACATGCGTTGCTCGATACCAACCAATGGCCAGTGATCAACGCAACCAGTGGTGTATCAGGTGCAGGGCGTAAAGCCTCCATGGTTAACAGCTTCTGTGAAGTGAGCTTGCAACCCTATGGTGTATTTAACCATCGTCACCAGCCAGAGATTGCTCAGCACTTGGGTTGCGATGTGATTTTTACTCCGCACCTCGGCAACTTTAAACGCGGCATTCTTGCCACTATCACCATGAAGCTTGCGCAAGGTGTGACAGAAGCACAAGTGGCACAGGCGTTTGAACAAGCTTATCAAGGCAAGCCTGCGGTGCGTCTTAAAGGCGACGGTATTCCACGTATTCAGGATGTCGAAAATACCCCTTTCTGTGATATCGGCTGGAAGGTACAAGGCGAACACATCATTGTGATTTCAGCTATCGACAACCTACTTAAAGGTGCATCGAGTCAAGCGATGCAATGTCTCAATATTCATTACGGTTACCCAGAACTGACAGCGTTGCTGTAGTCGTTGAAAGAGGGAAATGCGATGACGCAAACCAATCAAGCTCCTTTAGTCATTAAGCTAGGTGGTGCAGCTCTATCATGCACTCAAACCTTAAGCCAACTGTTTGGTGCCATTGCGGCTTACCAAAAATCGGCACAGCGACAAATCGCCATCGTTCATGGCGGTGGCTACCTAGTTGATGAGTTGATGGCAAAGCTTCAGCTTGAAACCGTAAAGAAAAACGGTTTACGCGTAACGCCATACGAGCAAATTCCTGTGATTGCAGGCGCGCTTGCGGGCACTGCGAATAAGCTACTTCAAGGTCAAGCGATTGCGGACGGTCTTAACGCTGTGGGCCTTAGCCTTGCGGATGGTGGTTTGTGTCTTGTTGAAGAACTTGACCCAGAACTCGGCGCGGTAGGCAAAGCATCACCGGGTGACTCAGCACTATTACAAGCGGTGCTAAACACAGGTGCACTGCCGATCATCAGTTCAATTGGTTTAACCAAAGATGGCCAGATGATGAATGTGAATGCTGATCAAGCAGCAGTCGCGGTTGCGGGCGCATTAGATGCGGAGTTAGTCCTGTTATCAGACGTGAGTGGTGTATTAGATGGAAAAGGCCATTTGATCAAAACCCTGTCAGAGCAGCAAGCTAACTCGTTGATCGATGGACATGTGATCACCGATGGCATGATCGTCAAAGTTAAAGCTGCTTTGGAGGCCGCCAATGATCTTGGCCGTCCAATTGAAGTCGCGACCTGGCGTTACCCAGAAAAATTAGCACAGTTATTCGCTGGTGAAAGTATTGGTACTCAATTCTTGCCTCAATAAGCATCAGCAAAAGAATTCAATATTAGGAAGTCGTAGTTGGCACTGACCGCCGAGCGCAGCGCCAGTTAAGTTTGGAGAAAAAACATGAGCAAAGTGAACGTAAATAAAGTGGTAGTCGCATACTCAGGCGGTCTAGATACTTCAGTAATTATCCCGTGGCTAAAAGAGAACTACGACTGTGAAGTAGTGGCTTTCGTTGCCGATGTTGGTCAAGGTGCCGAAGAGCTAGAAGGCATTGAAGCGAAAGCAAAAGCCTCTGGTGCTTCTGAGTGTTACATCGCGGACTTGAAAGAAGAAATGGTCGCAGACTACATTTACCCAACGCTAAAAACCGGCGCGTACTACGAAGGTAAGTACCTGCTAGGTACATCAATGGCGCGTCCAATCATTGCCAAAGCGCAGGTTGAAGTGGCACGTAAAGTGGGCGCGGACGCTCTGTGTCATGGCTGTACAGGTAAAGGTAACGACCAAGTACGTTTTGAAGGCGCATTCGCAGCACTAGCACCGGACTTACAAGTGATTGCACCTTGGCGTGAGTGGGACCTAGTGAGCCGTGAAGAGTGTTTGGATTACCTAGCTGAGCGTAATATTCCTTGCTCTGCGTCTCTTACTAAGATCTATTCACGTGATGCAAACGCATGGCACATTTCGACGGAAGGCGGCGTTTTAGAAGATACGTGGAACGCACCAAACGAAGACTGCTGGGTGTGGACTGTCGACCCAGAGCAAGCGCCAAATGAAGCGGAATACGTCACGCTGAAAGTAGAAAAAGGTGAAGTGGTCGAAGTTGATGGTGAAGTGATGACACCATATAACGCACTGGTTTACCTAAACGAGAAGGGCGCTAAGCACGGTGTTGGCCGTATCGATATCGTGGAAAACCGTCTTGTTGGGATGAAGTCTCGTGGTTGTTATGAAACACCGGGAGGCACCATCATGATGGAAGCGCTGCGTGCTGTAGAGCAGCTTGTGCTAGACAAATCATCATTCGAATTCCGTGAGGAGCTAGGTCTAAAAGCGTCTCACCTTGTATACGATGGCCGTTGGTTTACGCCACTATGTAAATCGATCCTTGCCGCTTCAGAAGAGCTAGCGCAAGACGTTAACGGTGAAGTGGTTGTTAAGCTCTACAAAGGTCAAGCGACAGTGACGCAAAAACGTTCTGACAACAGCTTGTATTCAGAAGAGTTCGCGACTTTTGGTGAAGATGAAGTTTACGACCAAAGCCATGCAGGTGGGTTCATCCGTCTTTACTCGCTATCAAGCCGTATTCGTGCATTGAACAGCCAGAAGAAATAATCCATTAACATCCATCTTGGATTGAATAAAGACCCGCCATTTATAGGCGGGTCTTTTGGTTTCTAAAAGCGAGTATCTAAAGTTTGTTTGAATATGTATGTAAAAATATTGAATTTATACTTTATTTTTTATCGAAATTGCCGTAACGTTGACCCATAAGAAAAAGTGAGCAAATGACCATCAAATTGGTTACTACTCATTCGAGAACGTTAGAGTAAGCAATAGTCATCAGGAGAGACGCAATGGCATTATGGGGCGGAAGATTTACCCAAGCGGCAGACACCAGATTTAAAGAGTTCAATGATTCGTTGCGTTTTGACTACCGATTGGCTGAGCAAGACATCGTAGGTTCAATCGCATGGTCTAAAGCTCTGCTTTCTGTTGATGTGCTATCGGCAGAAGAACAGCAAAAACTGGAACTTGCTTTAAATGAGCTGAAGTTAGAAGTGATGGAAGACCCTCACCAAATTCTTCGCTCTGATGCAGAAGATATCCACTCTTGGGTTGAACAGCAGCTAATCAGTAAAGTGGGAGATTTAGGTAAAAAACTCCACACTGGGCGTTCTCGGAATGACCAAGTCGCCACAGACTTGAAACTTTGGTGTCGTCAGCAAGGTCAGCAATTATTGATTGCTTTAGATCGCCTACAAGCACAAATGGTCCATGTTGCTAAACAGCACCAAGGCACCGTATTGCCAGGCTATACTCATCTTCAGCGTGCTCAACCTGTAACCTTTGCTCACTGGTGCTTGGCTTATGTTGAAATGTTCGAGCGTGACTACTCTCGTCTGAATGATGCCTTACAGCGTCTCGACACTTGTCCACTTGGCTCGGGTGCTTTAGCGGGAACGGCTTATCCGATTGATCGCGAACAATTAGCACATAATCTCGGTTTCCACCGTGCTACGCGTAATTCACTAGATTCGGTTTCAGATCGTGATCATGTGATGGAACTGATGTCGGTGGCGTCGATTTCTATGCTTCACCTTTCTCGTCTTGCAGAAGATATGATCTTCTACAATTCAGGCGAGTCAAACTTCATTGAGTTAGCGGATACGGTGACATCTGGTTCGTCATTAATGCCACAGAAGAAAAACCCAGATGCACTTGAGTTGATCCGTGGTAAGACAGGGCGTGTCTATGGCGCATTATCGAGCATGATGATGACAGTTAAAGCCTTGCCATTGGCGTACAACAAAGACATGCAGGAAGATAAAGAAGGGTTGTTTGACGCTTTAGATACATGGAACGACTGCATGGAAATGGCAGCTCTGTGTTTTGACGGTATTAAAGTGAATGGCGAGCGCACACTAGAAGCGGCGAAACAAGGTTACGCAAACTCGACAGAGTTAGCTGATTACCTAGTGGCGAAAGGCATCCCATTCCGTGAAGCTCACCACATCGTCGGTGTCGCGGTCGTTGGTGCTATTGCTAAAGGTTGTGCGCTAGAAGAGCTGTCTATCGAAGAGTTAAAAGCCTTCTCAGAGGTCATTGAAGCGGATGTGTATGACATTCTGACTATCGATTCGTGTTTGGAAAAGCGTTGTGCTTTGGGTGGTGTTTCGCCTCACCAGGTCGCTTACGCGGTAGAACAAGCGGATAAGCGCCTGAGCCAGCGTGACAGCTCGGCGGTGAAAGTGCGTCCTGCACGTTTGACGGACATTGAAACGTTGGAAGGTATGGTTGCTTACTGGGCGAACCTTGGTGAGAATCTTCCGCGCTCTCGTAATGAGCTCGTGAGAGATATTGGCTCTTTCGCGGTGGCTGAGCATCATGGTGAAGTGACGGGTTGCGCTTCTCTATATGTGTATGACTCAGGGTTGGCTGAAATACGCTCTCTTGGTATCGAAGCGGGCTGGCAAGGCCAAGGGCAGGGCAGTGCGATTGTGAACTATTTGGTTGAGAAAGCGCGCCAGATGGCGATCAAGAAAGTCTTTGTTCTAACGCGAACGCCTGAGTTCTTTATGAAGCAAAGCTTTTTACCGACATCGAAGTCATTACTGCCGGAGAAAGTTCTGAAAGATTGCGATCAGTGCCCACGTCAACATGCATGTGATGAGGTAGCGCTTGAGATCAATTTAATGGAGCAAGTGATCCAAAAAACGCATGTGGCATGAACTGAAGTTGTGGAGTGATTTTATTAGCATTCAATGACATAGTCATTTTCCTGTTTACTTACATCAGTATTCGCTAAAAAAATCGAAAAAATTTGGAACCTTTGAGAGGAAGCCCGGTCTATTAAAGTACCACTGCTTTTTCTTAGAAGAATCTAAGAGAGCCCCAGAACTGACATTGGTTTTGGGGCTTTTTTCTATCTGTCACTTTTCTCTTTTTTATTGGCCTTTTTTTGTCCCTTTCGACGTTGCCAAGGCAAGATGACAAAACGCATCCATAAGTGTAGAAACAACAAAACGTTGAAAGCGAAGCCGGCAAAGATCAAAGCGATCGACTCGATGCTTTGTGGATCATCTTTGAGCGTAAACCACCACACAATCCAACACAGTACAGAAAGTACCGTCAATTGATCCAAGCATCGTTGACAACGTCCAAGTTTTTTCCAAAACCAATGTTCCTCGCAGCGGCGACAAGTCATAGTGTTTTCCAAACCATTAGTGTTGCTTCAGATTATATATCTAACTAAATGGTGGAAAGCGTTTCTTACACGGGCTTAGAGCGCCATGACACAACCAAAAATGGAAAGTTAGCTTTGTAAAAGCTTTGTGGCACGTAATTGATGTATGGTGTGCTGTCAGTCTTTAACAGGAAATATAATGATGTCGACAGAGTTGAAACTTGCGCTGAGTATCGCTGGTGGGTTCTTTATGATCGGTGTTGTCGCGATTTATATGGTCAGCCGCTATGCAATGATGGCAGCGTAAGAGAGATTTTATTGCGCCGAAGTAGCAAAGCAAAGCCTCGTTGATGACGAGGCTTTGCTTTATATTTAGATAGAAGCCTGAAAGCGTTAGCAGCCAGGGCCGCAGTCAAGACAATGTTTCACCATTTCTGGCCCTAAGTGTAGTTTTGCATTCAAATCACGTAGAGCGGTGCGGACGCCTTCTTCAATCACTGGGTGATAGAAGGGCATATCTAACATCTCAGAAATCGTCATCCTATTTTGGTGCGCCCATGCTAAAAGGTGAGCAAGATGCTCTGCATTCGGGCCCATCATTTCTGCACCTAAAAAACGTCCAGTGCCTTGCTCTCCGTAGACATGCAGAATGCCTTTATTACGAAGCATGACGCGCGAACGTCCTTGATTTTCAAACGAGACTTCACCGGTTGCGAAACATCCACATGTGCCTAGACGTGTTTCTAGTTGTTTATATGTTTCTCCAACCATAGCAATTTGAGGGTCGGAGAACACGGCTGAAATTGGTGAGCGACGCAGACCCGCACGAATATCTGGGAAACGGCCTGCGTTGTCTCCAGCAATACGGCCTTGGTCAGCGGCTTCGTGCAGCAGTGGAATTTGGTTACTTGCATCACCTGCGATGAAGATGCTCTCTACCGAAGTTTGCAATGTGTAGTGATCCGCCGTTGGTACGCCACGTTCATCGAGAGCCACATTGGTGTTCTCGATCGCCAGCTTATCGACGTTTGGACGACGACCCGTTGCGGCCAATACGTAATCGACAACGAAAGTTTCTAATTCACCATCATGGTTGATGAATTGGATTTCGACCTTGTCTTCGCCGTCATTGTCTGACGAAGCAATGCGTTTCATACTTTCGACTTTTACATCTGCATCAAGGTAGAACTCTTCCTTAAAGGCTTTATCTGCATACGCCATCACCTCTGGGTCTGTCAGTGGGCCCACTTGTCCTCCAAGGCCAAAGAGCTTCACGTTTACTCCTAGGCGGTGTAAAGCCTGACCCAATTCAAGGCCGATGACTCCTGGGCCAAATACTGCCACTGACTCTGGTAAGTCATCCCAGTCAAATACATCATCGTTAATCACTAGGCGATCACCCAGTTCATTCCAAGCTGCCGGATATGCTGGACGAGATCCTGTCGCAATAACAATGCGCTGTGCGGTGACCTGAGTATGATCATCTATGATGAGAGTGTGGTCATCGGCAAACTTCGCGTAGCCCGATAGTTTGTTTTCAGCGGGAATATCATCGACACTTTCAAGCACAAAGCCAACAAAACGATCGCGTTCGCGCTTTACACGATCCATAACTTCTCGTCCGTTAATTCGTACTTCACCTTGCGGGTGTATCCCAAATCCAGGTGCTTTTTCGATTTGATGAACACTTTCTGCTGCCGCAATTAACAGCTTAGACGGCATGCATCCGACACGAGCACAGGTTGTTCCGTAGGGACCGCCCTCAATCATTACCACGCTGTTGGTATGAGCTTTTGCTGCTCGATAAGCACCAAGACCAGCCGTCCCGCCACCAATAATCGCTACGTCGACATTAACTTGTTTCATCGTGAACTCTCGCTTTTGTTCTAAGCCAAGCTAGCTACATTGAGCTTGGAGAGTGAATTGGATAGTTGAATCTGGATAAGTAGTCACCTTATTGGCAGATAACTACTTATCTAGACTAGTAGAAGAAGTGGTTTAGGGTTGGCCTCCGAGCCAAAGGCACCGGAGACCGAGGGTGTAGGCTATGGACAGCTTAGCCTAGATACGCTTCTAGCTCTTCGCTACCGCCGATGTGCTTGCCACCGATAAAGACTTGTGGAACAGTCGTGCGACCAGATATAGCTCGTAGACTAACTGTTGTTGCGTCTTTACCCAGAATCACTTCTTCATATTGAAGACCGTGGTCAATCAGATTTTGTTTCGCTTTCATACAGAAAGGGCAGCCTGGTTTAGTGAACACCGTGATGGATTCTTGCGTTTTGTAGTCAGGCGCTATGTAGTTCAGCATCGTATCTGCGTCTGACACCTTGAATGGGTCGCCTGGTTCGTTTGGCTCAATGAACATTTTTTCCACTACGCCATCTTTTACTAGCATGCTGTAACGCCATGAACGTTTGCCAAAGCCGATGTCGTTTTTATCCACTAACATACCCATGCCATCGGTGAATTCACCATTACCATCCGGGATGAAGGTAATGTTTTCTGCTTCTTGGTCTTGTTTCCATGCATTCATCACGAACGTATCATTGACCGAGACACAAATAATCTCATCAACTCCGTGCTCTTTAAATACAGGGAACAATTCGTTGTAACGAGGTAGATGGCTTGATGAACAGGTTGGAGTAAATGCACCCGGTAAGCTAAATACGATAACGGTCTTACCTTTAAATAGCTCATCGGTCGTTACATTCACCCAAGCGTCACCTTGACGAACTGGAAAAGTAACTTGAGGGACTTGTTGACCTTCTTTAGATACAAACATAATGATTTCCTTTAACTATTTTAAATTATGCGTATAGAGCTTAGCGTTTTTCGTCGCTCTGTTTCGTTTTGTTGAGCCCATTATTGTAAAAATCCTTTGATAGCTCTAATCGTTTGGTGTTATGGTTTTGATAGGTATTAGCTATTGTTAAAGAAGCGAAGCGTGAATTATGAATATTCGAGATTTTGAGTACTTAGTTGCACTTGCGGAACATAAGCACTTTCGCAAAGCGGCAGAGGCATGTTTTGTTAGCCAGCCAACATTGAGTGGGCAAATTCGTAAACTAGAGGATGAACTCGGGACCACGCTTTTAGAGCGAAGCAGCCGACGTGTTTTGTTTACCGATTCAGGGTTACAGCTGGTGGAGCAGGCTAAACGCATCTTAAGTGAAGTGAAAACCTTCAGAGATATGGCAAGCGGTCAAAGCGGAGCCATGACTGGACCGATGCATATTGGTTTCATCCCGACGGTTGGGCCTTATCTACTACCCAAAATTCTGCCGCAGATAAAAGAAGCATTTCCTGAGCTGGAGCTATTTCTGCACGAAGCTCAAACACATCAATTAGTGCGTCAATTGGAAGAAGGCAAACTAGATTGCTTAGTTTTAGCTTCGGTTGATGAAACTGCGCCATTTAAAGAGATCGAAGTGTATCAAGAGCCATTAAGTGTCGCAGTGCCATGTGACCATGAGTGGGCCTCTCTCGACCATGTTGATATGTTGGAGCTGAATGGTAAAACCGTTTTAGCGTTGGGAGACGGCCACTGTCTGCGAGATCAAGCGTTAGGTTTTTGTTTTGCCGCTGGAGCAAAAGACGATGAGCGTTTTAAAGCCACCAGCTTGGAGACGTTACGCAACATGGTTGCTGCCGGTGCGGGGATTACGTTATTGCCTCAGCTTTCTATCCCTAATGAGAAGCAAAAAGATGGCGTATGCTACGTACCAGCTGTTAACCCAACCCCCTCGCGTAATATCGTTCTCGTATACCGTCCGGGCTCACCACTACGAGCTAGGTTTGAAGCTTTGGCGGCGAAGATTAAAGAAGTATTGGCTTCTTATCCTTCATTGAACGCCGCGGCGTAAAAGCCGACATAAAAAAGGGAGAGCTTGATGCTCTCCCTTGTGCTTTTGTGATTTAGAACAGTTCTTCTGCGCCAGAGCCTGAAGAGTAAATACTATCTTCTAAACGGTCGCCAGCGTATTCGGTAGGCTCCGTGCCTTTTTCAAAGTATTCGAACATTGATGTGCTATCTACCTTGTGCGTTAGCATACCGCTGTTGCGATCAATACGAACTCGAATAATATCCTCTGGAATATTTTTACCTTGCTCCGGCGTCCCTTCTAGCGCAACACGCATGAAGTCAATCCAAGCAGGCTCTGCGGTTTTCGCACCCGACTCGGCACCAGAAATTTGGCCTTGCCCTAGGTTGCTGTTAACAGTGGTGCGGCCAAGTGCACGTGAGTGATCATCAAAGCCAACCCAAGCTATCGCAACGACACCAGGTCCATAGCCATTGTACCAAGCATCCTTGGAATCATTCGTTGTACCCGTTTTACCCCCGATATCGCGACGACCAAGTTTTTGCGCGCGCCAGCCTGTACCATTCCAACCTGTGCCTTCACGCCAGTTACCGCCACCCCAAATGTTGCTGTACATCATCTCACGCATTAAGAATGCATTCTGTTCGGAGATAACTTGCGGTGCATATTGAGGTTCATCATTTTCAAGGGCATTGTCTGTTGCTAGGCCATCAATCGCGACGTCTTGTTCGCCAAATTCATCAGCGTAGCGATTTTCTGGCTGCTCGCTCATTTGCGGACAATCCTTATGACAAACACTCTTTGGATTGGCTTTAAACAGTACTTCACCGAATGCATCTTCCACGCGTTCTACATAGAATGGTTCAACGTAATAACCACCGTTCGCAAACACAGAGTAACCTTGTGCCACTTTCATTGGTGTTAAGCTACCAGCTCCGAGTGCGATGGTCTCAGAGCGTGGTACTTGGTTAATATCAAAACCGAAACGAGTAAGGTACTGACGTGTCTCCTCGAGGCCAACTTCACGGAGTGTACGCACTGCCATGACGTTTTTTGATTGAGCTAAGCCGAGGCGAAGACGCGTTGGACCACCATAAGTTGGTGGTGAGTTTTTTGGTCGCCAAGCTGAACCAGAGCCTGCATCCCACTTGTTAATCGGCGCATCGTTAATCAAAGTGGCTAGAGTTAGTCCTTTGTCAATTGCTGCCGAGTAGATGAAAGGCTTGATACTTGAACCAACCTGACGCACTGACATGGTTGCACGGTTAAACTTGCTGTGCACAAAGTTGAAACCACCAACCAGCGACAATATCGCGCCATTTTCTGGGTTCATCGCAACAAACGCGGTGTTTGCTGTCGGCACTTGGCTCAGTTTCCAGCTCAGTGTTGTGTTGTCATCTTCATCGGTTTCACTTACTTCGCGAACCCAAACTTGTTGACCTGTCGCTAGCACATCATGCGCTGACTTTGGTGTTGAGCCTTGGCGGTTATCAGTAATGTACTTACGCGCCCAGTGCATTCCAGTCCAAGGGATGGTTTGCTCTTCATGGTTCTTAACCCATACTTGTGCCGTCTTATCATCGACTTTCGTCACAACCGCAGGGTAAAGGTCACCATAAGTTGGCTGTTTCTTCAGGTGCTTTTCTATTTGCTCATTGCCCCAGGCCGCTTCCCCTTCTTTCCAAAGCACACTTTCTGCACCACGGTAGCCATGACGTTCATCGTATGACAAGAGGTTATTTACCGCAGACGTATTTGCAGCATCTTGCAGTTTAGAATCCACAGTCATGTAGATATTCAAGCCAGAGGTGTAAGCTTCTTCTTCACCGTACTCTTTTACTGCCCATGCACGAGCCAACTCTGCTACGTAAGGTGCGGAAAGCTCAATCTCAGCGCTATGATAACGCGCCACGATAGGTTCATTGCGTGCTTCGTCATACTGCTCTTGTGTAATGTATTTCTCATCAAGCATTCGCATTAATACAACGTTACGGCGTTTTGTTGCGCGCTCAAGAGAGTAAATTGGGTTCATGGTTGATGGCGCTTTTGGCATACCAGCGAGTGTTGCAATCTCACTTAACGTCAATTCATCAAGGCTCTTACCAAAATACACTTGAGCGGCAGCACCAAAGCCATATGAGCGGTAACCAAGGAAGATTTTATTGACATAAAGCTCCATGATTTCTTGCTTACTTAAAAGCTGCTCAATATGGATAGCAATAAAAATCTCTTTAATCTTACGCATGATCTTCTTCTCATTAGATAAGAAGAAGTTACGAGCTAGCTGTTGCGTAATCGTACTTGCACCCTGTTTAGCCGAGCCTGAAACCGCAACAACAACCGCTGCACGAGTGATGCCGATAGGGTCGATACCAGGATGCTCGTAGAAACGGCTATCTTCGGTTGCGATGAGCGCGTGAATTAAGTCTTGAGGAATTTCGTCATAAGTAACAGGAATACGACGCTTTTCACCGAACTGTGCGATCAGCTTCCCGTCTTGACTAAACACCTTCATAGGTGTTTGTAATTCAACGTCTTTTAGAGTTGCAACATCTGGCAATTCAGGCTTCACATACTGATAGAAGCCAAATATTGTGGTGACTCCAAGAATTATGCAAATCAATGTTAAAAATAATAAACGCTTTATGAACTTCACCGGAGAATCCCTGATTGGTTGAGGCTGTGTAACGGCAAACCCTTGTACTCTTAGGTCAAAAATTTAGCACATAAGAGATATTAACTCTTATTTGGATGCTAATAACAACCTTTGCACGAAGAAATTTCGGAGCGAGAGTAAGAGATGGATAAGCTAATCGTTACCGGCATCGATATAGGCCATAACAGCCTCAAAGCCGTAGTACTTAAACCCACAGGCAACAATTACGCTCTGTTGGGTTACAAAGAAATATTACTAAAGGAAGGTATTGTCGCTGAAAATAACACCATAAATCATCAAGAAATTGTAAAGACCCTCAAGCAGATAAAAAAAGAACTGCCTTTTGGCGCTAAAAAAGTTGCGATTTCAGTTCCTGATAACTCGGTAATTAGCAAGAAACTGCAAATAGAACAAAATCTTGAAGAGAGTGAAGTTGAGTTTGCAGTGATACAAGCCTTTTCTCATCAATCGCCATTCCCTGTCGAAGAGCTGAGTTTAGACTTCGTTCGTCTTCGCGCTGAGGGCGGGCAGAGTGGCAGTGATAGCTATCAAGTGTTTGCGACAAGAAAAGATGTGGTAGAAGGCCGAGTCGATGCATTACAAAAGTCCGGACTAAAACCTGTTTTAGTGGACGTGCATTCGCAAAGCCTTGGTCATATCTGGAAGCTCACCGCCGATCGCTTTCCTGACAAAAACAAATACTGCTTACTCGATATTGGCACTTTATCGAGCTCCTTCACCATGTTTACCGAACAAGGTGAACTGTTTCACAAAGAGTTTGCTTACGGCACACGCGGAGCAAACAGCGCTTCTCCAGTCGATTTTCTGTCCGATGATGCTCAGGAGAAAACAGAGCTGTTTAACCGTCAAATCGTAGAGCGAGTAAAGCGCCAGATGCAGCTCTATACCTCAATCAATGGCTCACAAAACATCAAGGGTATCTGGTTATCAGGGGAAGGGGCCTCCACTCCCATGCTCGCAGAGGAGTTGTCTCAACAATTGTCGTTAGAGTGTGAATTGCTAAATCCGCTAGGGCTATTTGAGATGAAGGTGTCTAAGCGTAAGCGTCGTGCTGTGGATTGGCAGCATTTCTCAACAGCAGCCGGACTGGCCGTTCGTGGCATTCATTGGCTAGGAGGCGCCCGTGCTTTATCGCATTAATTTACTTCCTTGGCGAGAGAATCAAAGAGAAGAGCACCGACGTCGTTTCATCAGTTTGGTCGCATTAGGTATGTTGGTCGCTGTTGGCATCCAGTGGGGTATTGGAAAGTTTTTTGAGTACCAACAAGATCAACAACAGGAGCGGCTCGATTACCTCACTCACTACATTGCCGAACTCGACCAGCGTATTGAAGCAATGAAAATTGCAGAGCAAGAGCACAGCAAAATCCTCGAACGTCTAAAGGTCGTTGAAGGTTTACAAAACGGACGAAACAAAACGACCGAGTTCATGAACTTAATGCCTGCCGTTATCCCTGAAGGTGTATATGTCGACAAGATCAAAATGAATGATCTGGAAATTGAGATCTCTGGGATCTCAGATAGCACTCCAAAACTTGCCACGATGCTGGACAACATGGAGCGCTCGGCCAAGTTGAACGACGTAGAAATGCATTCCATCGTTCACGGCAAAGCCCGTTTTGGGAAAGAGTTTCAAACATTCAAAGTGTCTTTCATGTTCAAAGTAACGGAGAAGAAATTGGAGGCTCAACGTGGTTGATTGGCAGGATCTCGAAATAGATGAAATGGCCGAGTGGCCATTGTTGCCCCAGATTGTAGTAATCGCGCTTCTGATCATGGCGATTCAAGGCTTAGGTTATTGGTTTTACCTTAAACCGAAAGAAGAACAGTTGAATTACTTGATCCAGCAGGAGCAGACACTCAAGGTGGCATTGAAGATCAAAGCGAACAAAGTGGCAGCGTTGCCTCAGCTTCAATCTCAATTGGATGAACTTACCACTCGTTACGAGTTATTACTGCAACAACTGCCTGCGCAAAAAGAGCTGGCTACAATGCTCGCTTCAGTGAATGAGCTTGGCATCGACAATAAGCTGACTTTCACCCGAATCGACTGGGGCGAAAAACAATCAGAGCACTTCCTTTATCGTCTTCCTTTAAACATAGAGTTAACGGGCGACTTTCATGACATCGGCCATTTTTCTCAGGCAATAGCGACGCTACCTCGAATCATCACGTTTAAAGATGTGACTTGGCAACGTGTCAGCCAAGAGAGCGAAACCCTGCACTTTCGGGTGCGCGCTAACACCTATCAGTTTAAGCCGGAGGAGACGAAAAATGACAAGTAAGTCTTTGTTGTTGGTATTGATGGGTTCTCTATTGATGGGATGCCAGGCGAATGATGAATCATTGACGGATTTTATTCGAGGAGTGGAAACACAGGCGCGTCGAGAGGTCGAGAAGCTTAAGCCCGCAGACAAGTATGTTGCAGTCACGTACGCACCGGAAGTACAGCGTGCACCCTTTGAATTACCCAAAGAAGCCATCATCGCGACTCAGCCAGTTGCAAGAAAAGATTGTTGGCAACCGCCCTCAAGAAGGCGAACTGGAAAATTAGAAAAATTCCCATTAAGCCAATTACGTTTGAAAGGGGTCATGGGCATGGATAACACGGTTTCTGGCCTCGTTCAGGCTCCCAATGGCAATGTCTATAAAGTTAAGCCGGGTCAATACCTCGGACGCAATAATGGCAAAGTGACCCATGTCAGCCACTCCTACTTGTTGATTAATGAAACGTTGCCCGACGGCTTAGGATGTTGGCAAAAACGTAAAGTTAAGTTGGCTTTGAGATAGCCCCATTTATTTTTGATATTGAGTAATGAAAATGAGACAAGGATTAACACGTACACCAAGGATACTTACTGGGCTCTTCTCCTTATGGTTGTTTGTATTTTTAGCCCCTTTAGCGGCAGCTGAAGAAGTTTCGTCCAATGCCCTAAAAAGTATCGACTTTCGAACTAATAAAGATAAAGACGCCGTGATTGTCGTCGAATTGGCGTCACCGGCCGCGATTGTAGATATCAAGCGTGTACAGGAAGGGTTAAGTATCGATTTGCTTAACACTTCAGTAAAAGACGAGCAATTGTATCTCCTAGACGTGAAAGACTTTTCGACTGTGGTTGAGAGCGTAGAAGTGTTTCGCTATACCTCAACTACGCGCTTGGTTGCGCACATCAATGAAGAATACATGCATGATTACCGTTTAACGGGGCGTTTTTTGGAAATCAAAGTAGCGAAGATCAAACCCAATGAGAAAGCCCCAGATAAAAGCATTTTAGAAAGAGAAGGTAAGCTTATTTCGATTAACTTCCAAGATATTCCTGTGCGAAACGTCTTGCAGCTTATTGCTGATTACAACCAATTCAATTTGGTTGTCTCCGACTCTGTAGAAGGCAACCTCACGCTTCGTCTTGATGGTGTCCCTTGGCAGCAAGTGCTGGATATTATTTTGCAAGTTAAGGGGTTAGATAAGCGTGTTGATGGCAACGTGATTTTAGTTGCTCCGACTGATGAGTTGGACTTGCGTGAGAAGCAGCAGTTAGAAAAACAAAAATTGACGGAAGAAATGGGAGAGCTTTCATCTGAAATCATCAAAGTTAATTTTGCTAAAGCATCAGATATTGCGGAGATGATCAATGGAGAAGGAAATATCAGCATGCTGTCAGAGCGCGGCAGTATGACCATTGATGAGCGAACTAACTCGTTATTGATTAGAGAGTTACCTGAAAACATCGAGGTGATTCGAGAAATTATTGAGTCTTTGGATATTCCAGTTAAACAGGTTCAAATTGAGGCGCGTATTGTGACCATCAATGAAGGTAACATGGACGAGTTAGGGATTCGTTGGGGTTTTACATCTATTAATGGCAGTAATACAGTGGGCGGTTCTATTGAGAACAACCTCGCCACGATCGGTCTTTATAATGGAGAAGGGGGCGACGACGGTGGTGACGGTGATGGAGTGGGGATCGATGACTTCCTAAATGTAAACTTAGCTGCAACCAGCCCGAATGCGACCAGTCTTGCTTTCCAAGTTGCGAAGTTAGGATCAGACACACTACTTGATTTGGAACTTTCTGCGCTGCAACAAGAGTCTAAAGCTGAGATTATCTCGAGCCCACGTTTGATCACTACCAATAAGAAACCAGCCTATATCGAACAAGGTACAGAGATTCCTTACCTAGAGTCATCATCAAGTGGTGCAACGACGGTGACGTTCAAAAAGGCGGTATTAAGTTTGAAGGTGACCCCGCAAATCACACCGGATAACCGCTTAGTGTTGGATTTAAGTGTCACGCAAGATAGACCTGGACAAGTCGTGAAGACAGGCACTGGTGAAGCTGTTGCGATTGATACTCAACGTATCGGGACGCAAGTGTTAGTGAATAATGGTGAAACGGTCGTTCTTGGTGGTATTTTTCAGCACAGCATTACTAACTCGGTGGACAAAGTGCCTTTGTTGGGCGATCTGCCGCTATTAGGTGCGCTTTTTCGTCGAAGCTATGAAAATGTTGGCAAAAGTGAGCTGTTAATTTTCGTCACGCCTAAGGTGGTGATTCAGTAGTTCTGTCTCGGGAAAAACTGATTAAATCAAAAATAAAGTTGCAATAGTGGCACCATGCTTGGATAATTTCGGGTCTTATCACGAATTATCTGTGAGGAACTGGTGCCACAAGCCTTGTAGAACAGCAGTTTAGCTGTGTTTTCTTGTGGCGATCTTATTGAATCAATGTTGTAAATTACTGCTAAACATGGCTGAGAAACGTAATATTTTCCTTGTTGGCCCAATGGGCGCCGGCAAAAGTACAATTGGTAGACATCTAGCACAGCAACTGCATATGGAGTTTGTTGACTCCGATACAGTGATCGAAGAACGCACTGGTGCAGACATCTCTTGGGTTTTTGATGTAGAAGGTGAAGAAGGCTTCCGCAAGCGTGAAGAAGCGGTACTTGAAGACCTAACACAAGAGCAAGGCATCGTGCTTGCGACTGGCGGTGGCTCTGTTAAGAGCAAAGAAAACCGCAATCGTCTTTCGGCACGTGGTGTTGTTGTTTACTTAGAAACGACGATTGAAAAGCAACTTGCGCGTACAAACCGCGACAAGAAGCGTCCTTTACTTCAAACGGATAACCCTCGCGAAGTACTGGAGCAATTAGCTGAAGAACGTAATCCTTTATATGAAGAAGTAGCGGATTACACTGTTCGCACTGACGATCAAAGTGCAAAAGTGGTAGCCAACCAGATCGTAAAAATGCTAGAAGAGAGATAAGTCTTTATCTTTTTTTTAATTGGAGCAAACCGATGGAACGGATTACGGTCAACCTAGCTGAGCGTAGCTACCCAATCTCTATTGGCGCCGGGTTATTTGAGGACCCGGCGTACCTCTCTCAAGTTCTCTCAAACAAAAATGCAAAACAAAAAGTTGTTGTGATCAGTAATGTCACAGTGGCACCTTTGTATGCAGACAAAATTTTAAAGCAACTCGAGCAGCTCGGTTGTAGTGCATCCTTGTTAGAATTGCCTGACGGTGAACAGTACAAAAACTTGGATGTATTTAATCAAGTAATGAACTTCTTACTGGAAGGGAGTTATGCTCGTGATGTTGTGATCATCGCGTTAGGTGGTGGTGTTATTGGCGATCTTGTGGGTTTTGCGTCTGCCTGTTACCAGCGTGGGGTCGACTTTATTCAAATACCGACCACATTACTATCCCAAGTGGACTCTTCGGTTGGTGGAAAAACCGCGGTTAACCATCCGTTGGGTAAGAACATGATAGGCGCGTTTTACCAACCTAAAGCAGTGATCATTGATACCAACTGCCTGTCGACGTTGCCTGAACGTGAGTTCGCTGCGGGTATCGCCGAAGTCATTAAGTACGGCATTATTTACGATGCAGATTTTTTTGTATGGTTAGAAGACAATCTTGAGCGCTTGTATGCGTTGGATGAAGAAGCACTAACTTATGCGATCGCACGTTGCTGTGAAATAAAAGCGGAAGTGGTGGCTCAGGATGAGAAAGAGTCGGGCATCCGTGCTTTGCTTAACTTAGGTCACACCTTTGGTCATGCGATTGAAGCGGAACTTGGCTATGGCAATTGGCTGCATGGTGAAGCGGTATCTTCCGGCACTGTTATGGCGGCCAAAACGTCGCATCTACGCGGTCTGATCTCGGAAGAGCAATTTGAGCGTATTGTTGCGATTTTGCGTCGTGCAAAACTGCCTGTGCATACTCCAGACAGTATGAATTTCGATGACTTCATCAAGCACATGATGCGAGATAAGAAAGTCCTCTCTGGTCAATTACGATTGGTTTTGCCTACAGGCATTGGCACTGCCGAGGTAATTGCTGATACGACACAAGACGTACTCAAACAGGCAATAGACTTCGGTCGCGATATTTAACCTTGTAATGGCGCCTTTGGGCGTCATTCTTGTAGTGTATTAAGGTTATTAGATGAGTGTTGCTCACGTACTGGAATTAGATTCTCAAATCGAGTTGCTTGATAGATTAGGTCTACTGACTAACTTTGGTTCCAATCTAATTGCGATTAATGGTCATGATGGGTACGGGAAATCTTGGTTAGCGCAGCGATACCTTGAAGTGGGTGCCAGTAACAAGAATCAATGTTTGTTACTTTGTCATTCTAATCAAGACGATGTGCAGCATCGCGTCCTTATTTTGAGTCAACTGGTTTCAGACGCATTGTTTAATCAGCAAGAGCCTTTACTTGATAGCCTTGAAAGGCTTTTAGGTGATGAGGCGTGTGACATTGCAATTGTTGTAGATGATGCGCATTTATTGAGTGAGACACTTATCTCTGAGCTTTGGATGCTGGTCTTAGAGGCGCACCATAAGCCAAATTGGACCATCAATGTCTTACTGTTTACACAGTCTGGACGTTTAGACGGTTTGCTAGCACGTCTCAGTTATGGACAAGAGATAAAGCCTGTTGAGCTTGATATTGATATGTTGTCCGAAGTGGAAGCTCGTCGTTTCTTTGAGTCACTTGTTGCGCGCTACGTCGATGATGAGTCTGAGAAACGGGTTCGAGATGCATTTAAAAAAGTCGACCCAGTACCGGGTGACATCATGGCGTTAGGAGAGATGAAAGTGGAAAAAAGGATCATTATCCGCTCGATTGTCGGTTCACCCCTGAATATTGCGTTGGTGGTATTAGTCTTACTGTTGCTTGCTGCTGGTGGCTATTGGTGGATGCTTAGTCAACCAAGTCCTGATGATAAAGCGCAGCAAATTGCTGGCAGTTTAGAGCAAACGGCTATTCCAACTTTTGAAGAGTCAGGAGTCAGTGCAGCGCAGTCTTCACTGCAACCTGTAACCGATGGCTCTAGCAGTCTTGATAAGTCTGGTGCGGTTGATGATTCTGATTCATTACCGCCAGCAGTGACAGAAGAAGTAGCGAGCGTAGGCAGTGATGACAATCAACAAAGAGTGGTGATTGAGTCGAATGTGGTCGATGCATTGCTTGAAGGTAAAGCTGATTCAGCAGACACAAAAGCGATTGATGACGTCGTAGGTACTGAGAAGACAGAAACCGCCGATGAAACTAGTTCCCCTTTGATTAAAGTTGTAAAACCGAATCAAGATATGACGCAAGCACCTGCTCAGTCAGAAGAGGGTGAGGCAAACCAACCTGTTGTGAAATTTTCATTTGCTCGTGAAGAACTAAAAGCTCTATCGCCAAGAGCTTATACTTTACAACTCGCAGCTATGACCTCAATGGAAGATGTACAATCCTTTCTCAATGAGCATCAACTGAATAATCAAGTGCGAATTTATCCTACCGTTCGTAATGACACCGAGTGGTATATCATCACATATCAAGATTATCCGACAATTCAAATGGCTCGTGATGCCGTCGCAAGCTTGCCAGATTCGGTTAAGTCAGTGAGTCCTTGGGCAAAATCACTCCGTCAGGTTCACCGTGAAATTGAACGAGTGAAATAAACCTGAGCTTCCCTGAAAAATATGTTACATTCCGCAGCCTTAATTTTTGGTCGATAGATAGAGCAGTAGATGAAAAAGCAACGAGCCTTTCTTAAATGGGCAGGAGGAAAATACGGACTGGTTGAAGACATCCAACGTCATTTGCCGCCGGCTCGAAAGCTAGTTGAACCTTTTGTTGGTGCGGGCTCAGTGTTTCTGAATACCGATTATGACCATTATCTACTTGCAGATATCAATCCAGATTTGATCAATCTGTACAACCTGCTGAAAGAACGCCCTGAAGAGTATATCTCTGAAGCGAGGCGTTGGTTTGTCGCTGAGAACAACCGCAAAGAAGCCTACCTACACATTCGCGCTGAGTTTAATAAAACCGATGACGTGATGTACCGTTCTTTAGCATTTTTGTACATGAACCGCTTTGGTTTTAATGGCCTATGCCGTTACAACAAAAAAGGTGGCTTCAATGTACCCTTTGGCTCTTACAAAAAGCCGTATTTCCCTGAGGCGGAATTGGAGTTTTTTGCAGAAAAAGCCAAAAAAGCTACGTTCGTTTGTGAAGGTTATCCTGAAACATTTCGTCGTGCGCGCAAAGGGAGCGTCGTGTATTGCGATCCACCTTATGCGCCGCTTTCAAATACGGCAAATTTCACCTCATACGCAGGTAATGGTTTCACGTTGGACGACCAAGCTGCATTAGCCGACATTGCTGAAAGAACAGCGACTGAACGTGGCATTCCTGTGTTGATTTCTAACCACGACACTACCTTGACACGTCGGTTGTATCACGGTGCGGATCTTAATGTGGTAAAAGTAAAGCGTACCATTAGCCGTAATGGTAACGGTCGTAATAAAGTTGATGAGCTACTTGCGCTTTTTCATGCCCCAGACATGGATAAATCAAACTCTTAATTCTCACACTATTATATCTAAATAGTGGATCTCCCCACTGGCTTCGGTAGAATTGCGCGCAGATTGTTTGCTCATTACTACTGAGGTCAGGTATGAAAGATTTTCTTATTGCTCCATCCATTTTATCGGCAGATTTTGCTCGTCTCGGTGAAGATGTAGAAAAAGTACTCGCAGCGGGTGCGGATGTGGTGCATTTCGACGTTATGGATAACCACTATGTACCAAACCTGACTTTTGGTGCGCCTGTGTGTAAAGCACTACGCGATTATGGCATCACAGCGCCAATCGATGTTCACCTAATGGTGAAACCCGTTGACCGTATTATTCCTGATTTCGCAAAAGCGGGTGCGTCGATGATTACGTTCCATGTAGAAGCTTCTGATCATGTAGACCGTACACTGCAGTTAATTAAAGAGCACGGCTGTCAGGCTGGTGTGGTACTAAACCCAGCAACGCCACTTGCAAGTCTTGAATTTATTATGGATAAAGTCGACATGATTCTACTGATGTCGGTAAACCCTGGTTTTGGTGGCCAATCATTCATTCCTCATACACTAGATAAACTGCGTGCCGTTCGTAAGATGATTGACGAGTCTGGCCGTGATATCCGCTTAGAAATCGATGGCGGTGTGAAGGTTGACAACATTCGTGAAATTGCAGAAGCGGGCGCAGACATGTTTGTTGCAGGCTCGGCGATTTTCGGTGAGCCAGATTACAAACAAGTGATCGATCAAATGCGCGCTGAACTGGCTGAAGTTAAATAAGCACCGATAAGCCAGCGCAATAACACGCTGATTTTAAAGGCTGCCAGCTTGTTGGCAGCCTTTGTGTTTTCTAGTATTAGAAGAAATTAAATATCCACTGCGCTGAGCAAATAATCACTTGCCTATTTTACGCCCTTTCTGTACTATTCGTGCTCCTTAAACTCAGTCAATTATCTTTAGTTCCTTGCTTCCTCTGGACGACTGAGCCATTTGTGGAAGCTGAATAATCCGTAAGGAGCAACCAATGCGTCATTACGAAATCGTATTCATGGTGCACCCAGATCAAAGCGAGCAAGTTGCTGGCATGATCGAGCGTTACACTGGTTCAATCACTGAAGCTGGCGGTAAAATCCACCGTCTAGAAGACTGGGGCCGTCGTCAACTGGCTTACCCAATCAACAAGCTTCACAAAGCTCACTACGTTCTTATGAACGTTGAAGCTGACCAAGCTGTAATTGATGAGCTAGAAACTGCTTTCCGTTTCAACGATGCAGTTCTACGTAACATGATCATGCGTACTAAAGCAGCGATCACTGAGCAATCTATCATGCTTAAGCAAAAAGAAGAGCGTGCTCCACGTCGTGAAGAGCGTTCTGAAGCTAAGCCTGAAGCTAAGTCAGAAGCTGCTGAGTAAGTTTTCTTATGGCCAATCGAATGGAGCTGAGCGGCACCATTGCCAAACCGCCCATTCGTAGTAAAAGCCCTGGTGGCATTGAACACTGTCGGTTTTGGCTGGAGCATCGCTCTACTATTATCGAAGCTGACTTACCTCGACAAGTTTATTGTCGTATGCCGGTAGTCGTCAGCGGGCTTGGGTCACAAGCACTAACTCAGAATTTAGTTCAAGGCAGTAACATTAAGGTAAGTGGTTTTGTCACTTATCAAACCGGCCGAAATGGCGTGGGAAAATTAGTGTTACACGCCGACAACATTACTCAAATTTAAGATCAGGAGATAGCCCATGGCTCGTTTCTTCCGTCGTCGTAAATTCTGCCGTTTCACTGCAGAAGGCGTACAAGAGATTGATTACAAAGACGTAGCAACTCTTAAAAACTACATCACTGAAGCTGGTAAAATCGTACCTAGCCGTATCACTGGTACAAGCGCTAAGTACCAGCGTCAACTAGCACGTGCTATCAAGCGTTCACGCTACCTAGCTCTACTACCGTACACTGACAAGCATCAGTAATCGGTTCATTTTATTAAGAAAGAGGATTAAGCAATGCAAGTTATTCTACTTGATAAAATTGGTAACCTAGGTGGTCTTGGCGATACTGCAAACGTTAAATCTGGCTACGCTCGTAACTTCCTTATCCCACAAGGTAAAGCAGTTATGGCAACTAAAGCTAACGTTGAAATGTTTGAAGCTCGTCGTGCTGAACTAGAAGCTAAAGTTGCTGAGCAACTAGCTGCTGCAGAAGCTCGCGCAGAGAAAGTTAACGCTCTAGAAGCGGTAGTTATCGCTTCTAAAGCTGGTGACGAAGGCAAACTATTCGGTTCTATCGGTACTCGTGACATCGCTGACGCTATCACAGCTGCAGGCGTTGAAGTTGCTAAGAGCGAAGTTCGCCTTCCTGAAGGTGCTCTACGTAACACTGGTGAGTTCGAGATCAGCGTTCAACTTCACTCTGAAGTTTTCGCGACAGTTAACCTACAAGTTGTTGCTGCTGAGTAATTCAGTATCAAGACGAAATACTAAAAAGCACCTCATTGGAGGTGCTTTTTTTATTTCTAAAACTGAGAGAAAAAGGGTTAAAAAGCGAAAAGTAAATTAACGGAAAATACGCTGTCCGCTTTGCTTAAGCCTTCAGGCACTTTATCGTGATACTGACGAGAGTGCGCCAGTTTCAGTGCAATATCTTCAGTAATATCATTGGTTACACTGAGTTCACTATCAGTACGTGTGTTACTTCTACCTGTTACCAACGTAATATCAGCTGCGAAACTTAAATTATCCAACGCATGCCAAGTTGTGTTGATATTTCCTCGAAAAATGCCTTCTCTAACGATATCGGGAAAGACAATATCGTCATCATCTATTTCGTCTAAGTTTGGCTCTTGATAGCGAAAACCAGGGCCTACCTCTACCTCTAAAATGAAGTTCTCAGTGTAGGAGAACTGGTAACCCAAACCACCTGACAACGTATAGTCTTTAAAATAAGCACTGTAGCGAGAATCCACCCCTTTAAAGCTGCCATACAAATATGTCTTAGGGCCTAACTTGTAGTCACTCTGTAGGGAGTAGGTGGATGAGCGTTTGTCTTCTTCACCGTCTTTGTACAAGTTGTAGTACTTCCATTCACCATTAGAACGGTGTCGACCTGACGTATATTCAGCACTCAAACGAGCATTCAGGGAACGAGAGTCCGTGTTACCTGTGTGAGCTTGATAGCCGAACTCCACCTCGGTTTTTAGTGGGTCGGGTACATCAATATTTTGCTCTGGCTGTACTGATTCGTCAGCATACGATGCACTAGCGCACAGTAGGCTAAAGCTAAGTAACCAGTATCGGGACACATCAACCTCGAACGTAATCAAAAAGGAGGGGCATGATACTGATACAGATATTTGGTTGGGTCAATGGTAGGTTAATTTTTATTAGAGCTAGGCGGAAGAACCAGGCTATTACCCGGGTGGTTCACATGATGATTTCTTAACAAGTAATTGTCGCTTCGGGGAAGCATCTCAGCTAGGTTAAGGTTATAATCGTGGGTCAATAGTAGTTATCGAGCAAAGTCATGGCGGAAAACAGAAATCGCAAACCTTCAGACAGTCAGGTCGACGCAATCAAAGTGCCACCTCACTCACTAGAAGCCGAGCAATCAGTAATTGGTGGTCTTTTACTGGATAATGAACGTTGGGACACCGTTGCCGAACGTGTTGTGAGCAGTGATTTCTATAGTCGTCCACACCGCCTGATTTTTGAAGGTGTAAAAACCATTCTTGAAGCGGGTAAACCTCTCGATCTTATTACTTTATCGGAATATCTAGAGCGTCACGAGTTGTTAGAAGATGTAGGCGGTTTTGCTTACCTCGCTGACTTGGCGAAGAATACGCCAAGTGCAGCTAACATCAATGCGTATGCTGATATTGTCGCTGAGCGTGCGATTGTTCGTGGCCTTATTGGTGTCGCGAATGAAATTGCGGACGCGGGCTATGACCCTCAAGGTCGCAGTTCTGAAGATTTAATAGACATGGCGGAGAGTAAAGTTTTTGCTATCGCCGAGTCTCGAACTAGTGAAAACGAAGGACCACAAAACGTCGACAACATCCTCGAAAAGACGTTAGAACGTATCGAGTTGTTGTATAAAACGCCACAAGATGGTGTTACGGGGGTCGATACCGGTTTCACCGATCTCAATAAGAAAACCGCAGGTTTGCAAGGCTCTGATTTGGTGATTGTCGCAGCGCGTCCATCGATGGGTAAAACGACCTTTGCGATGAACTTGTGTGAAAATGCGGCCATGCAACAAGAAAAGCCCGTACTTATTTTCTCGTTAGAGATGCCAGCTGAACAGTTGATGATGCGTATGTTGGCCTCTTTGTCTCGTGTAGACCAAACCAAGATCCGTACGGGTCAGCTAGATGACGAAGATTGGGCGCGTATTTCTTCTACTATGGGTATCCTGATGCAGAAGAAGAATATGTACATTGATGATAGCTCTGGTCTAACTCCGACCGAAGTGCGTTCGCGCGCTCGCCGTATCGCTCGTGAACATGGCGGTCTATCTATGATCATGGTCGACTACCTTCAGTTGATGCGCGTGCCTTCGTTAACCGATAACCGTACTCTTGAGATTGCTGAGATCTCTCGCTCTCTTAAGGCGCTGGCAAAAGAGCTAAATGTGCCTGTTGTGGCACTGTCGCAGCTAAACCGTTCCCTAGAACAACGTGCGGATAAACGACCAGTAAACTCGGACTTGCGTGAATCCGGTTCCATCGAGCAGGATGCCGACTTGATCATGTTCATCTACCGTGATGAGGTTTATCACCCAGATAGTCCGTACAAAGGTACGGCCGAAATCATTATTGGTAAACAGCGTAATGGTCCTATCGGCTCTGTTCGCCTCACTTTCCAAGGTCAACATTCGCGTTTCGACAACTACGCGGGTCCTGCATTCGATATTGATGATGAGTAATTCCATGAGCTATATGAAAGCGGCCAAGGCGTGCATTGATTTGTCTGCGTTGCAGCACAACTTACAGCGCGTAAAAGCTCAAGCGCCACAAAGTAAAGTGATGGCTGTCGTCAAGGCCAATGGTTATGGTCACGGATTACGTCATGTCGCAAAACATGCTAACCATGCGGATGCGTTTGGCGTGGCTCGCATTGAAGAAGCATTGCAACTGCGCGCTTGTGGAGTAGTAAAGCCGATTCTATTGCTAGAAGGTTTTTACTCTCCTGGTGATTTACCTGTTCTTGTGACGAACAACATCCAAACCGTGGTGCACTGTGAAGAGCAGCTTATCGCCTTGGAGCAAGCAGACCTTGAAACTCCGGTTGTCGTGTGGCTGAAGATTGACAGTGGCATGCACCGCCTTGGGGTTCGTCCTGAACAATATGACGACTTTGTAACGCGGCTGAAGGAGTGTCCAAATGTAGCGAAACCGTTGCGTTACATGAGCCACTTTGGCTGTGCAGATGAGCTGGATAGCGATATTACCCCACAACAGATTGAGCTGTTTAAATCGTTGACTTCTGGTTGCCAAGGGGAACGTTCACTGGCGGCATCTGCGGGGTTATTGGCATGGCCTCAAAGCCATTTAGATTGGGTTCGTCCGGGTATTATCATGTATGGTGTGTCGCCATTCGATGACAAAACGGCGCAAGATCTTGGGTATCAGCCTGTCATGACACTTAAATCCCACCTTATTGCGGTACGTGAAGTGAAGAAGGGCGAAAGTGTTGGCTATGGTGGTATTTGGACCAGTGAGCGAGATACAAAAGTTGGGGTCATCGCTGTAGGGTATGGCGACGGTTACCCAAGAAGTGCTCCAAACGGTACGCCGGTGTGGGTTAATGGCCGTAAAGTACCTATTGCAGGTCGAGTTTCCATGGATATGCTGACGGTCGATTTGGGACCAGACGCAACGGATAAAGTCAGCGACGAAGCGATTCTTTGGGGGAAAGAGCTCCCAGTAGAAGAAGTGGCGGGTCACATTGGTACGATTGCGTATGAACTCGTGACTAAGCTAACGCCTCGCGTCGAGATGGAATACTCCAAATAAACAACGAAAGGCTAACCCAAGGTTAGCCTTTGTTTTATCTACTCACCGTTAATCGTAGCAATAACGCGGCGGCCGCCACCAAAGTCTCGATGCTCACCCAAGTAAATACCTTGCCATGTTCCTAAAGCTAATCGACCATTTTGGATTGGTACCGTCACACTACTGCCCAGCAGTGATGCTTTAATATGTGCCGGCATGTCGTCGTCACCTTCATAGGTGTGCTGATAATAAGGAGCACGCTCTGGCACAAACTTATTGAAGTGCGCTTCCATGTCCATACGCACGGTTGGATCAGCATTCTCATTTAAGGTCAAACTGGCGGAGGTGTGCTGAATAAATAAGTGTAATAAACCTACTGAAAGTTCGTTTATTTGTGGTAATTGTTGTTCAATTTCATCAGTTATCAGGTGAAAACCGCGGCTTCTCGCTTTTAATTGCAGTGTTTTTTGTGCCCACATACGTGTTCCTTTGGAAATTTATAAATTGGCGTCTATCCTATTCCAATTAGAGCCTGTCATTAGTAAATGATATGATTCTTGTCATCGTAAATGAATGTTCAATTTCAGGGCAGGGAACGTGACCTAACTCAATGTGAGTGTAAAAGCTCTCGGTCATAATTGGCGCCTGAAAAAAAATTACAAAGACTTGTTTTGTGGCAATTTGCCCAAACATCTAATTTATATTCTATTTGCTAAATCGGGGATTCCACAGTTTTCGCTAGACTGTAAGGAATGGAACCTACTGTAACATCGGGATAAAGACCATGTTGAAAAATATCAATCCAACGCAAACACAAGCTTGGAAAGCGCTAACGGCGCATTTCGAATCTGCACAAGATATGGATCTTAAAGAGCTGTTTGCTCAAGACGCAGCGCGTTTCGACAAATACTCTGCACGTTTCGGCTCAGACATCCTAGTCGATTACTCAAAGAACCTCATCAATGAGGAAACTCTGAAGCACCTGTTTGCTCTTGCGAAAGAGACCGAGCTGAAATCTGCAATTGAAGCGATGTTCAGTGGTGAAGCGATCAACCAAACAGAAGGTCGCGCTGTTCTTCACACTGCACTACGTAACCGCGCTAATACTCCAGTTATGGTAGACGGCGAAGACGTAATGCCAGCAGTGAACGCGGTTCTAGAAAAAATGAAATCATTCACTGAGCGCGTTATCGGTGGTGAATGGAAAGGTTACACAGGCAAAGCAATTACTGATATTGTGAACATCGGTATCGGCGGTTCTGACCTTGGCCCTTACATGGTGACGGAAGCTCTAGCGCCATACAAAAATCATCTAAACCTTCACTTCGTATCTAACGTTGATGGTACACACATCGTTGAAACGTTGAAGAAAGTTAACCCAGAAACGACGTTATTCTTGATCGCGTCTAAGACGTTTACAACGCAAGAAACCATGACTAACGCGCACACTGCTCGTGATTGGTTCCTAGAATCTGCGGGTGATCAGGCTCATGTGGCTAAACACTTTGCTGCGCTTTCAACAAACGCGACAGCCGTGTCTGAATTTGGTATCGATACAGCGAACATGTTTGAATTCTGGGACTGGGTTGGTGGCCGTTACTCACTATGGTCTGCGATCGGTCTATCAATTGCACTAGCAGTAGGTTTCGACAACTTTGTTGAGTTGCTTGATGGTGCTCACGAGATGGACAAGCACTTTGTATCAACAGATCTAGAAATCAATATTCCAGTGATTCTTGCTTTGATTGGTATTTGGTACAACAACTTCCACGGTGCGGAGTCAGAAGCTATCCTACCTTACGATCAATACATGCACCGTTTTGCAGCATATTTCCAGCAAGGCAACATGGAATCAAACGGTAAATACGTTGACCGTGACGGCAATGCTGTAACTTACCAAACTGGCCCAATCATTTGGGGTGAACCAGGTACCAACGGTCAGCACGCGTTCTACCAGCTAATTCACCAAGGTACTAAGCTTATCCCATGTGACTTCATTGCACCTGCAATTAGCCACAACCCAGCTAGCGATCATCACCAAAAACTGATGTCTAACTTCTTCGCGCAAACTGAAGCTCTAGCGTTTGGTAAAAATGAAGAAACCGTGAAAGAAGAGTTGGTGAAAGTAGGTAAGAATGCTGAAGAAGTGGCAGCGATTGCGCCATTCAAAGTGTTTGAAGGTAACCGTCCAACAAACTCTATTCTAGTGAAGCAAATCACGCCTCGTACGCTAGGTAACTTGATCGCAATGTACGAACACAAAATTTTCGTACAAGGTGTTATCTGGAATATCTTCAGCTTTGACCAGTGGGGCGTGGAGCTAGGTAAACAACTGGCTAACCAAATCCTACCTGAGCTTGCAGATGAGTCTCAAATCAGCTCGCATGACAGCTCAACAAACGGTCTAATCAACGCATTTAAAGCGTTCAAAGCTTAATGTTTGAATAGATAAAGAAAAGGTCAGCAAATGCTGACCTTTTTATTGCCTGAGGCAAAAACAAAATAGGTTGGCCAGTGCCAACCTATTTTTTCTCTTTTATTCGAAGCAAATTTCGATAAAGGCATTTCCCCATTGGGAAGAGAAAGGCATGATAATAATTGAGCCTTCACACTTGTGGCGAATCGTATGACCTCGGCCCGAAACCACAACCGGTGTTGCCATATCAAAGTCAAAACCACTTTCCGCCAGAATGCGTTTCGCACCACCAGTAACCATGTTGGTGATCTCACCCACCATATCGGTCACTTCTTCATTGAGCCCATTTGGACGTTCACCAAGCATGTTCTGCATGATTTCTAGGGCGAGTGCTTCATCAAAGGTGATCGACATTGAACCACGAGTTTGTGGGCCTACCATACCAATCAGACCAGAAACGTCACCTCGTGCGATCTCATCTTTTTTGATTCGCGGTTTTTGTGGCTTCAGCTCAAGAGAAGCCATAGTTTTTAGCACGTTCATTAAAGAAGCTAAAAACGGGTTTACAAATTCAGCGCGCATAACGTTCTTCTATACTTTTTCTTTCGTCTCGGAGGAACAGGCCTGGCATTCACCATGAGTTTCAATAACTTGGTTGGTCAGTTTGAATCCATGCTTCTCGGCATTTTCGGCTAACAAGGATATCAGCGTCTCATCTTCGAGTTCAACGACATCACCACATTTATCGCAAATTAGTAATTGGAAAAAGTGCTGCTGAGTATTGAAAGAACAACAAGTAATAAAGCTATTTGTCGATTCCACTCGGTGGATGAAGCCTTGTTCTAGGAGAAAATCTAATGCTCGATAAACAGTGGGCGGCTTAGCCTGAGGCTCACTCTCTTTTAGTTGCTCCAATAGCTCATACGCACTTGAGGCGCGGCGATTAGAACAAATGAGTTCAAATACGCGTCGGCGTTGCGGAGTCAGTCGTACTCCACGCTCTGCGCAGATACTTTCAATTTGTTCAATGATTGTTGGGTTCAAACCTTTCACCATAACTATCGGACGTGCTCTATGATAAATCATTTCTATACGAAGTTCGTTTAGAAATGCTTCATTTTACCCACTATCAGAACGAAAATCATGAATTAAAGCAAGTCGGTGGTGGTGTGAAGGCGGAATAATCATCACAGAATGAATCAACGAATGACAGATTCGTATTACTTCTGCGTATTCCTAAGCACTTGGCTAGTCAGCCAACCAAATCATTCTCGCTGAAACTAGCACCCAGAGGTGCTTGGGTATACAATACCCGACTTATTTTTTGAGCGTACTGCTGCGCTCGACCTTGGCAACATAAAAACGGGTGTTTATATCATGACTCATTCTTGCAGGCTCTCCGTAGCACCAATGTTAGATTGGACTGATCGTCATTGTCGCTACTTCCATCGCTTAATGACCAAAGAAACCCTGCTGTACACTGAAATGGTGACGACAGGTGCGATCATTCATGGAAAAGGAGATTTCCTGGCTTATAACGAAGAAGAGCATCCGTTAGCCCTTCAACTTGGTGGTTCAAACCCAGCAGATTTGGCTACGTGTGCCAAGCTAGCGCAAGAGCGTGGCTACGATGAGATTAACCTAAACGTGGGGTGTCCATCTGACCGCGTACAAAACGGTCGCTTCGGTGCTTGCCTAATGGCTGAACCGCAGTTAGTTGCGGATTGTGTCGCAGCAATGAAAGACGTGGTCGATATCCCTGTAACAGTCAAGACTCGCATTGGTATTGATGATCAAGACTCTTACGAGTTCCTAACGGATTTCGTTTCTATTGTTTCAGAAAAGGGTGGCTGTGAGCAGTTCACTATCCATGCTCGTAAAGCTTGGTTAAGTGGTTTAAGCCCAAAAGAAAACCGCGAGATCCCACCATTGGATTACCCACGCGCTTACCAATTGAAGCAAGACTTCTCACACCTAACGATTGCGATTAACGGTGGCGTGAAATCATTAGAAGAAGCAAAAGCACATCTTCAGCATCTTGACGGTGTGATGATTGGTCGTGAAGCATACCAAAGCCCATATCTACTGGCATCGGTAGACCAAGAGTTGTTTGGCTCTAATGCTCCAGTGAAGAAACGCAGCGAAATTGTTGAAGAGATGTACCCATACATTGAAGCGCAATTAGCGAAAGGTGCGTACCTTGGTCACATTACCCGTCACATGTTAGGTTTGTTCCAAAGCATGCCCGGTGCTCGTCAATGGCGTCGTCATATCAGTGAAAATGCGCACAAACCAGGTTCTGGTCTAGAAGTATTGCAAGACGCGCTAGCTAAGATTCCAAAAGAATTGAATGTGTAAAATTCGCCAGTGAATGGCTAAAATTACCAACTAAAGAATGATAAAGCCAGAGTGCAGAAATGCCTCTGGCTTTGTTTTTTTATTAAAAATCATAATCTTAACTTCGTTTCTGTAAGTTGGTATGGAAACTGCTCTGTTTATTGAAAACAAATGGAGAAGTGATTATGTTGGAGCTAATCTTTATTTTAGTCTTTGCGGCGACCTTGTTGGTTACGGGTATCACAATGATGACCGTATTCGCAGCAACTGGTATTGCGTTAGTTGTGATGTTTTTACTGGGAATGGTTGGAGCGGTACTCAAACTATTACCATGGTTAATCGTGATTGCATTGGGTATTTGGTTCTTCAAGAATTACGTTGCTCAGCCCCGCTATAAATAATGAGTAACATCATTTAGTTGATGGAGAGGCGTGAGAATATGGTATATTTCCTCTCACGTCCTCTACGTGAATATCAGCTATCTCGGAGTAAATACTACATGACAAATAAAGCGAACATCGCTTTAACGGCATTATCGTTGGCAGTATCTTTTCCTGTTTTTGCAGAGTACTCTGTATCGACAAAAGTCGGCGCAGAGGTATGGGCTGCCGACACTAAAGTTAATGAAGTGAGACGAGATAGCAGTACCGCAGGCACTTTTTACGCGGCGATTGAACATGATGTTAAATATGTCCCTAATGCGCGCCTTCGTTACTCAAGTGTTGATGCGGATTACATGGGGTTCGATAAGCTCGATTTAACCTTGTATTACCACGTTCTAGAGCATGATTTATTGCACTTTGATGCGGGTCTCACGTTCAGTAATTTAAGTGACACTAAATACATTGATGCTGGCTCAAGCAGGCGTGTAGAAGAATTTGATGAGCTGATTTGGGCTTGGTATGGTTACGCAGAAATTCAAGTTCCGGATACAAACTTTGATGTGATTGGTGAGATAAACTTTGGTGACAACAAAGGTATCAAAAGCACCGATTTCATGGCAGGTGTTCAATACAATGTACCGCTCGAAAAAGCTCGACTGGCTTTTCGTGGAGGTTACCGTGTGATTGATTTAGAGTCCGATAAATTCATGTCGGATCTAGGGAAAGAGTTTATTTTTGCTAACGGCTTCTTTGTGAGTGCGGAATACGCGTTCTAAATTCAGCCATGTTAGATATTCGATTTACTTAAAACGTCGCTTTATAAGCGGCGTTTTTTTATATCACTTCATTATATCTAATCGAAATTTCTCCCTATTTGGCTGACTTAGACCATGCTTACCTAGGAGCAATGTGAAAGTTAAAGCAGGGATAGCGATGACAATAAATGAACTAAGACATCTATTCCGTGAAAATCAGCTTATCGAAGCGATTATTGAGCCTGCAATCCAAGAGGGTGGTTGGGTTGTAGAGTTCAGACATGCGCGCGGTGGTTTTGTTTTTCTAACGGACAGTCACGGCGAAGAATGTCTTTATGAAGATTTGGATACTGCGTCAAAATCGGCAATGGCAGTAGGCTTTCAACAAGTCCGCATTGAAGATCGATGAGCAAAAAGTAAGCCGTTCTTACTTCCAAAAAGTTATAAAACATTCACTTCTATTCTTTCTTGTTATTAAGGAGAGTGGGTACTCTATCGTCACGCAATGAATAGGGATGTCGTGATAATGTCTTTTCAAAAGAATGAGTATTCTCACAAGAATGTGTCTGAAGATAATAATGGGCAAGGAGGAAATCCTCCAATCGCAAGCCCTCTGAATGACCAACAAATTAGCTCACTCCAACAAACTGTCTCTGAGTTGTCTTCACAGCAACTTGCTTGGGTCAGTGGGTATTTTTGGGGATTAGCTCAAAATCAACCAAACACAGCGGTAACGCCAATTGCACAAGCAACGGCAGCCGTATCAGCGAAGCCAGCAGGTAAGTTGAGTATTATTTTTGCTTCCCAAACGGGCAATGCTAAAGGTGTTGCTGAAGCTCTGGAACAGGAAGCAAAAGCAGAAGGAATTGCAGTCGAACTTTTTGATGCAAGCGATTACAAAGGTAAAAACTTAGCCAAAGAAACGCATGTCATTATTGTGGCATCGACTAACGGCGAAGGCGAAGCGCCAGACAATGCCATTGAGCTACATGAGTTTTTGCAATCGAAGAAGGCTCCTAAGCTGCCAAACCTGCAATATGGTGTTATTGCATTGGGAGATTCTAGCTACGAGTTCTTCTGTCAGACCGGTAAAGACTTCGACACTTACCTATCAAAGCTAGGCGCGACTCCATTTATCGAGCGTCTTGATTGCGATGTGGATTATGAAGCCCCTGCAACTGAATGGCGTAAGAATGCGTTAGACAAGGTAAAAGATACACTGTCTTCTGGCTCTGAAGCGGATGTGGTTCAACTTCCTGTGGGTCAAGCTGCGACTGCGCACTCTCCTTACAATAAACAAAATCCGTACACTGCGACGTTACTGACCAGTCAAAAAATCACGGGCCGTGACTCTGGAAAAGACGTTCGTCATATAGAAATCGACTTAGAAGGCTCGGGCTTAACGTATCAGCCAGGTGATGCACTAGGTGTGTGGTTTGAAAATAGCTCGGAACTTGCAAATGCCATTCTTGGTAAGGTCGGTTTGTCTGGGGTTGAGACTGTTGACGTTGATGGTGAAAGCTTGTCAATCCACAGTGCTCTCGTGAGTAAATATGAAATCACAACATCTAACCCGCAGCTCATCACAAAGTTTGCCGAGTTATCCGGTAGCAAGAAGCTACAAAAGTTAGTTGAAGATAAAGATAAGCTTCGCGAGTACTCTGCAAATACTCAAATCGTTGATGTACTGGCAGAAAAGAAAACCAAGTTAACCGCAGATGAATTGATTGGTTTGCTTCGTCGCCTTACTCCACGCCTTTACTCTATTGCATCAAGCCAAGAAGAGGTCGATGAAGAAGTACACCTAACGGTTGCTTTGGTTGAGTACGAACAAAACGACGAAAAACGATATGGTGGTGCGTCTAGTTTCTTAGCACAGCGTCTCGAAGAGGGGGGTGAAGTTAAAGTATTTGTTGAGCATAACAACAACTTCAAACTGCCGGAAGATGATAGCACTCCAATTATCATGGTTGGTCCTGGTACAGGGATCGCACCATTCCGTAGCTTTATTCAGGAGCGTGAAAACCGCGATGCTGAAGGCAAAAACTGGTTGTTCTTTGGTGATCGCACGTTCACTCAAGACTTCTTGTACCAAGTGGAATGGCAAAAGTATCTCAAGTCAGGAGTACTAAGCCGATTGGATGTTGCCTTTAGTCGTGACCAAGTAGAAAAGGTTTACGTACAACATCGCATCTTAGAAAACGCAGCTCAAGTGTGGCAGTGGATCCAAGAAGGCGCTTATATCTATGTCTGCGGTGATGCAACGCGTATGGCAAAAGATGTGCACGACGCATTGGTTATCGTTGCTGAACAAGAAGGCAAGATGCCGCGTGACGATGCAGAACAATTTATTAATGACCTACGTAAAGCGAAACGTTATCAGAGGGATGTGTACTAATGACTTTTTCTACGGACAATAATAAGCAGGTTGTATTAGGTGAAGAGTTAGGGCCGCTATCTGATAACGAGCGCCTGAAGCGAGAAAGCAACTTATTACGTGGCACCATTGAGCAAGATTTACAGGACCGTATTACTGGTGGCTTTACTGCCGACAACTTCCAGTTAATTCGTTTCCACGGTATGTATCAACAAGACGATCGTGATATCCGTAATGAACGCACAAAGCAAAAACTGGAACCATTACATAATGTGATGCTTCGTGCTCGTATGCCTGGAGGCATCATCACGCCAACGCAATGGTTAGCGATCGACAAGTTCGCAACGGAGCACTCTTTATATGGAAGTATTCGTCTGACGACTCGCCAAACGTTCCAGTTTCATGGGGTATTAAAACCGAATATTAAGTTGATGCATCAAACGCTCAACAGTATTGGCATTGATTCGATTGCAACCGCGGGTGATGTAAACCGTAACGTGTTGTGTACCACTAACCCAGTGGAGTCAGAGTTACACCAAGAAGCTTACGAATGGGCGAAGAAGATCAGTGAGCATCTATTACCAAAGACGCGCGCTTATGCAGAGATTTGGCTAGACGGTGAAAAAGTAGAAAGCACGGAAGAAGACGAACCGATTCTAGGCAAGAACTACTTACCACGTAAGTTTAAAACTACAGTGGTTATCCCACCGCAAAATGACGTAGATGTACACGCTAACGATCTCAACTTCGTAGCGATTGCAGATAACGGTAAGCTGGTAGGCTTTAACGTCCTGGTCGGCGGCGGCTTAGCGATGACGCATGGCGATACATCAACTTATCCGCGCCGCGCTGACGACTTTGGCTTTATTCCGCTGGACAAGACACTTGATGTTGCCGCAGCTGTAGTAACAACTCAGCGCGACTGGGGTAACCGTTCAAACCGTAAGAACGCAAAAACCAAATACACATTGGATCGTGTAGGTAGCGATGTCTTTAAAGCGGAAGTCGAGAAACGTGCTGGTGTTAAGTTTGAGCAAAGCCGTCCATATGAATTCACAGAACGTGGTGACCGTATTGGCTGGGTAGAAGGAATTGATGGTAAATATCATTTAGCGCTTTTCATCGAAAATGGTCGCTTATTAGACTTTCCAGGTAAACCACTTAAGACGGGTGTTGCTGAAATTGCCAAAATCCACAAAGGCGATTTCCGCATGACAGCAAACCAAAACCTAATTGTTGCGGGTGTACCTAAAAACGAAAAAGCGAAGATTGAAAAGATCGCTCGTGAACATGGCTTAATGGACGACGGCGTAAGTGAACAGCGTAAGAACTCAATGGCTTGTGTTGCTTTTCCAACTTGTCCGCTAGCGATGGCAGAAGCTGAACGTTTCCTTCCTCAGTTTGTTACTGATGTTGAGGGGATTCTGGATAAGCACAACCTACCAGAAAATGACAACATCATTTTGCGTGTAACTGGGTGTCCAAATGGTTGTGGTCGCGCAATGTTGGCTGAAATTGGTCTAGTTGGCAAAGCGCCGGGTCGTTACAACTTGCACCTAGGTGGTAACCGTGCCGGTACTCGAGTACCAAAAATGTATAAAGAGAACATCACGGATAAGCAAATCTTAGAAGAGATTGATCTGCTGGTGGCTCGATGGTCGAAAGAGCGTGAAGAAGGCGAAGCCTTTGGCGATTTCACTATTCGTGCTGGCATTATCCAAGAAGTGCTCGTATCAAAGAGGGACTTTCATGCTTGATTCTGTAGCATCCAAGCTGGAGCTCACAGAGTTACTGACATTAACAAAGACGGAGCAAATCCTCCGTCTTGCTCAAATTAATGTCGAGCTCGAAAAGCTTTCAGCACAAGAGAGAGTAGCGTGGGCTTTAGATAATCTAGAAGGCGAGTTCGCGGTTTCTTCTAGTTTTGGTATTCAAGCCGCGGTTATGCTTCATTTAGTTACTCGCGCCAAAGCGGACATCCCCGTCATTCTAACCGATACTGGTTACCTGTTTGCTGAGACGTACCGATTTATCGATGAGCTGACAGATGCTCTCAACCTAAATTTAAAAGTTTATCGAGCCAAGGAAAGTGCGAATTGGCAAGAAGCTCGATATGGAAAATTATGGGAGCAAGGCGTAGAGGGAATTGAAAAATACAACAAGCTCAATAAAGTTGAGCCGATGCGTCGAGCGTTAAAAGAGCTTAATGTTGGAACGTGGTTCTCTGGACTGCGTCGAGAGCAAAGTAAATCTCGTGCAGGTTTACCGATTCTATCAATTCAGAACGGTGTGTTTAAATTTCTACCAGTAATTGATTGGACTAATAAAGACGTTCATTACTACTTAGAACAACACGGCCTTAAATACCACCCATTGTGGGATGAAGGTTACCTTTCAGTTGGTGATACACATACTACTCGTAAATGGGAGCCGGGAATGTCAGAGGAAGAAACTCGATTCTTTGGCTTAAAGCGAGAATGTGGCCTACACGAAGATGATGGCTCTGAACAAGATGGGTCTGGCATATAGCCATAATGCTCTTTAAATAGAGTTTAGGTTAAGTTTAATAAAGATAGCTGCAATAAAGCAGCTTTCTTTATTTATGGTACTTGAAAAACACGTCTCAAAGAACAATTCTGTGGATAAGTTGTGTGAGAGTTTGGGGTAAAGTTGAATAAATAAAGGTTTGATCGAAAACTCATCGTTTAACCATTATTTTTGCAATTTTTGAAAAATAACACTTGCCAATGTGAGCGCGATCTCTATAATGCCTCCTCGTCGACAGGGCAAGGCCTCACAAGGGGTTAAGCGAAGTTGATAAGGCTGAAAAGAAAAACGAAATAATTTGAAGAAAGTGTTTGACACAATAAATTATCTCGCTAGAATGGCCGCCTCTTCCCAAGTGATGTCAATCACAAAGAAGAGTTGCTCTTTAACAATATAGACCTATCAATCTGTGTGGGCACTCGTTGATGATAATCCAATTCGATACTTCGGTATCAAATTAGGTTTCAATGAAACGAAGTGACCATTGAATCGAAAGATTCAGCACAGTCAATTCAAACATTACTTATGTAATGTTCAGTATTCATTGAG
>NZ_JAWOSW010000026.1:0-52975 GCF_033338535.1 Vibrio sp. Vb2131 | reverse complement strand
GTTCTTTTAGTTGTTGATTTCATAACACTCTCCAATTTTGGGGGTGGAAAGTGTCAACCTTATTTAGGACGGCACACCTGTTACATAAAAAAGAGGACTTTGTTTCCTCTTTTTTTTTATCCGTTCGTTTGTAGAATTTAAAAATCACGAGTAGGTAATTAAGCGTCTTACCTCTTTACCACTGATTTAACTAGTCAAGAGAGAACGGAATAATGCTTAAACCCAGCGACAAATGGAATTGGTATTTTGACGAGCAAAAAGCTTGCTTAATGCTGGATCTGGGGGAGGAAATGATTTTCCAAACCAATCTATCCCGAAAATTGTTGGTTAACTGTGCCTTCTCAAACAGTGAATTTACCGTTGATGACGCCAGCGCATTTCAAACGTTTAATGAGCGCATTCGCTGTCTCGATATCAGTGAATATCGCCAAGCTGAATTAACACTGTATTGTGTTGCTGCAAAGCGTTTTCATAAACCTGTACAGCCTAAGAGCTGGTTCTTCGATGCACAGTCCTCTGATTATGAACCTCAAGAAGGGGACATGGTCTTTCTCACAAATCAATATTCTTATGGTATGTTCATCGTTCTAGAACTAGGCGAAACATCGAGCTTATGTGCTTATGTTAACCAAGAAGCCTTTGTTCTTGATGGCAATAAGGCGCTTCAATTTGGGCAGCCGATTAAAGTAATGCATGATCGCATGGCTTGTGCAAACCACCTCTTTGCAATGACCCCTATGGCAATGGTGGGTTAAAGCTGTTTAATTTTTCTTTATTTCGTTCCTTTGTTTGCCTTAATCGACCTTATTGGGTCGATTTTTTTTGTCCTTTCCTCTGACACTCCAATCCGAAAGACCATGAGACTGTTTGTTTTCTATGCATGCAAACATGAAGCTGGTCACTTTTATTTTACTTATTTCAATTTGATTACTCCTTTAATTAGGCAACCTAGCGCCTAAAACAACCCTATTTATTCCCCTATAAAGGGTATTTGTAAGTAATTTACATCAATCAACTCAGACTGGTATATACCAAAATGCATGTAAATAAGTATTCACTTCTTTTAAAGGAAACAAAATACGTTCATGAATGAAAAACATTCAAACTAAAGATGTTGAAAGTTTTAGATCATTTGAGTGGTGATGATTTGAACTAACGGGTGGGAAAATACCTTTAAAAACGAGGCATTGATCGTAAAGTCAGGTATAATTGAAGCCATTTTTTATCAGCGAAAGAACACTATGAATCAATATCTCGCGGTAACTTCAAATGGCATGGAAAATTTGCTTGTTGAAGAACTGACTAAACTAGGCATTGAAAATGCGAAACCAGTACAGGCAGGCGTAAAATTTAAAGCGACAAACGAACAGGTTTATCGCTGTTGTTTGTGGAGCCGTTTAGCGTCTCGATTTGTACGTGTTTTATCTGAGTTCACGTGTAACAACGACATGGACTTGTATCTATCCACTTCCACTATTAACTGGGTTAACCAATTTCATAGCTCTAAACGCTTTGTTGTGGACTTTAACGGCACAAACCGTGAGATTAGAAATAGCCAATACGGGGCTATGAAGGTCAAAGATGGCATCGTAGATTGCTTTGAGAATAAAGGCTTGCCACGTCCTAATATCAGCAAAGAACGCCCAGATATTCGTATTCACGTTCGTTTGCATAAAGATAAAGCGTTGCTTGGGATAGACATGGTAGGTAGTGGTCTTCATCAGCGTGGTTATCGACCAGAATCGGGTCGTGCGCCATTACGTGAAACGCTTGCTTCTGCGATTATCATGCGCTGTGGCTGGGATGGGCATCAACCATTACTCGATCCAATGTGTGGTTCTGGTACTTTGCTTATTGAAGCGGCAATGATGGCAGCCAACATGGCACCTGGCGTTAAGCGCAAACAATGGGGCTTCGAAGTTTTGGAAGACTTTGAACCGGAGACCTGGGCTGAGATTAAATCAGAGGCTAATGTTCAAGCTAGACGGGGTGTCAAGAAAGTTGGCGCTAAGTTTTTTGGATTCGATAACGATCCCAAAGTGTTAAAAGTCGCTCAAGAAAACGCCCGCAGAGCAGGTGTTGAAGAGTTGATTGAGTTTGCGCAAGGTGATGCTGCAACTATTACTCGTCCCGCAGGATTTGAACACGGTGTTATCGTTTCAAACCCACCTTACGGTGAGCGTCTAGGAACTGAGCCGGGGCTGATTGCGCTCTATACCGCATTCGGTGGACAGCTAAAATCTGAGTTTGGCGGATGTAAAGCATCTATCTTCTCTAGCTCAGACGAGCTCTTGAGTTGCCTTCGTATGCGCGCTGATAAACAGTTTAAATTGAACAACGGTGCGTTACCGTGTCACCAAAAGAACTACAGCATTGCCGAGCGCAACGCTGATGAAATGAAAGGTGCAGATACTAACATTCAAATCGCACCAGACTTCTCAAACCGTTTGAAGAAAAACATTGGCAAGATTGGCAAGTGGGCGCGTAAAGAGAAACTAGACTGCTATCGTATCTACGATGCAGACCTTCCAGAATACAACGTAGCGATCGACGTGTACGGCGATCAAATTGTGATTCAAGAGTATGCAGCACCTAAGAACATCCCTGAAGAAAAAGCCAAGCGTCGTCTAACGGACATTATCCGTGCGACGATTCAGGTGACCGGTGTCGAAGCGAACAAAGTTGTACTGAAAGTTCGTGAGAAGCAGAAAGGTCGAAGCCAGTACCAAAAATTAGGTCAGGTATCAGAGACGCTCGAAGTAAACGAGTACGGTGTGAAGCTGAGCGTGAACCTTCATGACTACCTAGACACAGGCCTGTTCTTGGATCATAAGATCACTCGTCGTCGTCTTGGCGAAATGGCACAGGGTAAAGATTTCCTTAACTTGTTTGCTTACACTGGTAGTGCAACAGTGCACGCTGCAGTTGGTGGTGCGCGTTCCACTACAACTGTCGATATGTCAAACACCTACTTGAACTGGGCGAAAGACAATATGCAGCTTAATGGCTGTGTAGGGCGCCAACATAAATATGAACAAGCGGACTGTTTGCAATGGCTAGAAAACGCAAAAGGTGAGTACGACTTGATCTTTATTGACCCACCTACGTTCTCTAACTCTAAGCGTATGGAAACATCATTCGATGTACAACGTGACCACATTAAGCTAATGAAGAACCTCAAACGTTTATTGAGAAGTGAAGGCACAATCGTATTTTCAAATAACAAACGTCACTTCAAGATGGATGAAGAATCACTCGCTGAATTGGGTTTGAAGGCTCAGAATATTTCTTCTCAAACGTTACCATTAGATTTTGCGCGTAATAAACAGATTCATAACTGTTGGCTAGTAACGCACGCTTAGTATAAACAAAAGGATTAATACGTGCTGATATTGTATAGCACGGAGGGATGCCATCTTTGTGAGATGGCATTTGCTCTAGTAGACCAAGTCGGTTTGGCCGAGCAAACAGATATCATCGATATTGCGTTCGATGATGTACTATTTTCTCGTTACGGCGTCACAATACCCGTATTAAAATATCAAGATTCTGAGTTGAACTGGCCGTTTGACTTAGAACAACTCACACATTGGTTGGATAATAATGGCATTACTTACCATTCATAACGCACAACTTGCATTTGGTGACCACCCATTGCTAGACAAAGCGGAGTTCGCTCTTCAAGAGAACGAACGCGTTTGTTTAGTTGGTCGTAACGGAGCAGGTAAGTCCACGTTAATGAAAGTGCTTGCCGGCGACATTTTGTTGGATGATGGCAAGATTCAAATAACTCAAGACGTAGTAGTTTCTCGGCTTGAACAAGATCCACCGCGCAATCAAGAGGGTACGGTTTACGAATACGTATCTGGCGGTTTGGCTGAAATCGGCGAACAATTGAAGATCTATCACGATCTTCTCGATCTTGTTGCTCAAGACCCAAGTGAGAAGAACATTAACCGTTTGGCGAAAGTTCAAGAGCAGCTTGATCATTCTAATGCTTGGCGCTTTGATGACCGTGTTAACAACGTACTTGGCGCTTTAAAACTAAGCCCAGAAACCAAACTGACCGATCTATCCGGTGGCTGGCAACGTAAAGCTGCTTTAGCTCGTGCTCTGGTTTGTGATCCTGATGTATTGCTTCTTGATGAACCAACAAACCATCTCGATGTGACAACGATCGAATGGTTAGAGAACTTCTTAAAAGACTTCAAAGGCTCGATCATCTTTATTTCTCACGACCGTGCATTCATCAAGTCGATGGCGACACGCATCGTTGACTTAGATCGCGGTCAATTAGCTTCTTTCCCTGGTAATTACGAACAGTATTTGAATGACAAAGAAGAAATGCTTCGCGTCGAAGAAATGCAAAATGCTGAGTTCGATAAGAAACTAGCTCAGGAAGAAGTGTGGATTCGTCAAGGCATTAAAGCACGTCGTACTCGTAATGAAGGCCGTGTTCGAGCCCTTAAAAAACTTCGTGAAGAGCGTCGTGACCGCCGTGAAGTTCAAGGTAAAGTTAACCTAAATATCGATGATGCTTCTCGTTCAGGTAAGATTGTATTTGAAGCAGAAAATGTATCTTTTGCTTACGAAGGCAAGACAATTGTCGACGACTTTAGCTTTAACATCATGCGTGGTGACCGTATTGCACTTATCGGACCAAATGGCTGCGGTAAGAGTACGGTACTTAAATTGCTATTGGGGCAATTGGAAGCGCAGTCTGGTCGTTTACACTGCGGAACAAAATTAGAAGTCGCGTACTTTGATCAGTACCGAGAGATTTTGGATCCAGAAAAGACAGTGATCGATAACTTAGCGGATGGGAAACAAGAAGTAATGGTTGGGGGACGTCAGCGTCATGCGCTGAGTTATCTTCAAGACTTCTTATTTGCACCTAAGCGCGCCAGAACCCCGGTTAAGGCACTTTCTGGTGGTGAGAAAAACCGATTATTGCTAGCCCGTATCTTGTTGAAACCAAACAACTTACTTATTCTTGATGAACCAACTAACGATTTGGATATCGAAACGTTGGAACTTTTAGAAGAAATGCTTGCCAATTATCAGGGTACATTATTGTTAGTGAGTCACGACCGTGAGTTCGTAGACAACACAGTAACAACCAGCTGGATTTTTGAGGGTAACGGTATAATCGAAGAGTTCGTTGGTGGTTATCATGATGCTAAACAGCAGCGTGACCAAGTTCTTGCTTCGCGCAGTCAGGTTGAAAAACCAACGAAGAAAGAGAAAGTGGTTGAGGAAACTCCCAAAACTACGCAACCTAAGAACAATTCGAAGAAGTTATCGTATAAGCTGCAAAGAGAATTAGAGGCTCTACCAGCTAAACTTGAACAATTAGAGTCGGATATCGAGAGCCTTCAGGAGCAAGTGAACGATCCAGAGTTCTTTGCTAAACCTGTAGAGCAAACTCAGCCGGTATTGGAACAGCTTGCTGCACTAGAGCAGGAGTTGGAAATCGCATTCGAGAGATGGGAAGAACTCGAAGCAATGCAACAGGATAGTTAAGAATTCAATGAATTGTAGTAATAAATTCAAATTGACCGCCATTGCAATGATGGTTGGTACCACAATGAACGCACAGGCGGCATTGTATCAAGTTGTTGAGGTTTCACCTCAGGATCATGGTTCAAACGGTGACTACCAAACGGCTTACGGGGTTGCAATTCAACAGGGCGATGCAGGTACAGATCCTTCAACAGGTTCACCTTTCGCTTTAGGCTGCTTTGATGCAGCAGCAAACTGCACGCCAGAGCAGTTTAAACTTGCAATGGAAACTCGCACTACACCGATTTCAGCGACACAAGCCGTGGATGGGAACAGCTATCGTGAAGAAATCCCATTCGGATTAGACGCTGGCTTTTATTACATCCAAGAACTCAAAGACTTTGAGCGTTACTGTTACAACCAGCTTCGCTATTCCACCTGTGACTCTTGGGCTTCAGTAAACTGGACGCCGTGGAATAAAGAACGTAGTAAAGACTTTACTTCTAATGCGTTAGCGTTCATAGAAGAAGATTCTACTGCTTATAAAAATGAATATAACAATGTTATCAACCAGCTTACCGAGGGTGGTGCAGCTGTCGGTAATCAGAGTAAAGTTAGCACAGAAAATACTTCTACATTAGAAACACGAAATACCGTAGTTGCACCAGTAGAACCAAATATTCTTACTGGCGATAGTGACGCAAGTGTTGTGCAAAGCCATGCTTGGAGCACAGACGGCATTTTTACTGTTGGCAGTGTTTCTCGAACAGCAAGCAATACCAATGGATCTCACCACACATCAAAAGCAGCGATTTGGGATAAAAGCGGAACCGTCAGTGAATTGGCTTGGCCAAGTGGCACATCTAAAGATGGAGAAAGGTTAGCTCAAGGGAGCATGCGTGACCTTGTCACTGATGGAACTACGGTCTATGGCGTAGGTTACAACACTTACAGTGATGATAACTACCTGAATGCGACTGTTTTTGTCGGAACTCTAGAAGCCGAAGGTAGCGTTGAAAACGCAACTTGGAAAAACAAAGTTGTTGTAGGAGCTAGACAGCGCGAAGGTGATGATACGGTTCATACAAACTCACGATTAACCGACGTTAACTCTAATTTTGTTGCTATTGGTGAAGCAAAACGTTCGGGCAGATACTTAATGCCAACGGGCTCTGCTCCGAATCGTCTCTTTATCGTAGATGATGTTCGTAAGGATTCTATTAGCGCTTTTTACCCAACTACTGGCATTTTCTTTAGCGGTGCGGGCGGTAAGATGGGCGGTATCAACTCTTACAATGAAATCGTCGGGCAACTTGATGCGGAAACGACTCGTGAAGACGATGGCAAGCCACGTCGTAAGCGCGGTTTTATCTATCCATATAGCGTAGGTGGCGAGACTAGTGAACGTGCTGCAACATTATTCAATGGAAAAGCTTGGTTCCTAGACAGTTTGACTAATGGCGGTGATTACTCTGAACAAAACAATCAGTTCCGTATTATCGACGCAACTGATATCAATGATGCAGGTGTGATCTCTGGTACTGCTATGAAATGTGCAGGTGGTTATAGCACAACAGCAAACAATGCGACATGTAGCTCTGAAGAGCAAATTGTAGCAGTCAAACTAGTACCTATTGCTGACGCAACTAAGGACGACATCGTATCTCGAAGCATTGACTCAACGACGACAGAGCGTCAAGGTGCAGGCCTTGGTTGGTTAGCTTTGACCATGCTTGGATTGTTTGGGTTCCGTAGAAAATAGTTAAAAATCGTCAGTAATCTTTAAATCAAGCAGAGGCTCACACATTTGAGTCTCTGCTTTTTTTATGCCTTGAGAAATTGCCTACTTTGATCGATTCTTATAAGTGGAGTCATAAAAACTCCATCAAAGTTTCACAATAACAGCTGTACGTTAGTAAATGGACCTGTATGAGGAATTAACTATGAAGAGACAAAAGCGTGATCGCCTAGAACGAGCTCAATCTCAAGGCTACAAAGCTGGGTTGAATGGAAGGTCTCAAGAGGCTTGCCCATATCAACAAGTTGATGCTCGGTCGTATTGGTTAGGTGGTTGGCGTGATGCCAGAGATGAAAGACAATCTGGTCTCTACAAATAAACTCTCCACATACAAAAAGAAGGATTCGAAAGGGCTCTACGGAGCCTTTTCTACATTATAGGGACATAGGGAAGTAGGTTAACACTCGATAACAAAAAGGCTCCTAAATAGGAGCCTTAATAAATCGATTAAAATCGTGATTAGAAGCTTGAAGTATCTTGGAACAAGCCAACTTTCAAATCTTTTGCTACGTAGATTTCTTTGCCGTCCACACATACACGACCGTCAGCCAAACCCATCACAAGCTTACGGTTTACAACGCGTTTCATGTGGATTTCGTACGTCACTTTTTTCGCTGTTGGTAGGATCTGACCTGTAAACTTCACTTCGCCAACACCCAGAGCACGACCTTTTCCTTTGCCACCAACCCAGCCAAGGAAGAAACCAACAAGTTGCCACATCGCATCAAGGCCAAGACAACCCGGCATTACAGGGTCGCCAGGGAAGTGGCAGTCAAAGAACCACAAATCTGGAGTAATATCCAATTCCGCCAAGATCAAACCTTTACCAAAATCGCCTTCAGTCTCAGACATTTTAGTAACACGATCCATCATTAGCATGTTTGGCGCAGGAAGCTGAGGGTAACCAGGCCCAAACAGTTCGCCTTGGCTAGAAGCAAGTAGATCGTCACGGTTATAAGAATCACGTTTGTTTTGCATTATCAATTACTCCAATTTTTGATAGCTGCATCTTAGTGAACACGTGTACGCTAAACAACTCCGATCAGTACTAGACAAACCAGTTTTTGATGCGCTGCACAATTCCTTCTGGACGCTCATGTCTTTCAAAGTTTTCAATACGTTCCGCTATTTTGCCAATAATGCTATCGTCTTCACCTCTAAAAGGTTTATTCATTACAATCGGAATAGCTTCATCTACGGTAGAAACGGACCAAATATGGAACTCACCATTTTTAATGCTTTCTATTACATCTTTATGTAATGCAAGGTGTTTAAGGTTTGATTTTGGCATCACAACACCTTGATTTCCTGTAAAACCTTGATGTTTACAAACCTGATAAAAGCCTTCAATTTTTTCGTTCAAGCCACCGACGGCTTGCACTCGACCAAACTGATCAACAGCTCCTGTAACAGCAACTTGTTGATTAATTGGAGATTCAGATAAAGCACTCACCAAGCAACAAAGTTCTGCAAGAGATGCGCTGTCACCATCAACTTCACTATAAGACTGTTCAAATACGATGGAGGCAGAGTAAGGCAGTGGTTCATCCAGTTTCAGAGCAGAGCTCAAGAAAGCTTGCATAATCATCATGCCTTTTGCATGTAGATTGCCTCCAAGCTCAGCTTTGCGCTCAACATCGGAAACATCGCCATCACCAAAATGAATTACACAAGATATTCGTGCAGGCTCACCATAGCTGACAGGGTGCCCAGCCATATCAATAACGGTTAGGCCATTGATTTGACCAACTTGTTCCCCAGTTGTCTCAATGATGACTTGTCCATCTAAAATATCGTACACGGCACGCTGAGGAAGGTAAGATTCTCGGTAATACTTGTCGTCAATCGCTTTATCTAACGACTTGTAATCTAATGCGTGGCCATCACTGAACTGGCTGGCAAGCGTTAGAAGTTGAGAGTGCCACATTACTCCTAAAGGCAGATAATGTTGATCTTCAGTAAATCTCATACCGGCCAGCAACAATCTTCTAAAACCACATTCAGTTAAGTGAGGCAGTTGATATTGAGAACAAATCCAGTTCACTAAACCAAAGTAATCTGTCAAATTCTGCTCTGACAGATGAATATCTTCTTCAACTTCCGTATACATGGCAAAGCCAGAACAGAAGTCGTCATCGATGTATTCTAGCTCTGCTAACTGACTTCTTTCTCCTGTTACAATCAGTTTTACATCATAAGCTTTAGCTTGCGGTACTGAAGTAGGTAAACGAGTAGGGCTTAGGTTCAGTGGCTCGATAAGGTTTTGTTGAATTGCAGACTTTATATTTGGCCAAAGTCCTGGATTAGCCAAAATTAGATTAGCCGGTACAATTAAGTAACCGCTATCTGCCTGTGAAATTAAGCCAGGTTGGAAGGCAATATCACCACTTAAATCGACACTGTAACGGTCAAATAAGCGTTTGGCATCAAGTGATTCCGACAAAACAATCGCAGCGTTAGACTGGCTCTGAAGAGCTTTACTGATGAACTCTCTATAGACAGAATTATCTACGCAGTTAATGAGTAGTACTCGCGTCAATCCAGAAATTTTTGAAAAACGAGATATCGTTGCCGACATTCTCGGTTGGAGCTCAGTAAAAGACTTCTTTGGTAACGAAGGTGCAGACTTTAAAAGTGCTTCGTACTGCTCAAGTGAAGGTGTTACGTCTTGCCAATTAAGTTGGTTCATTAAAATTCATCGTAATTCAATCTTGCCGACATTATAACGAAACGGACTATAACACCCTAGCACCAATTTGGTTTGCTCATGGCATTCAATTCTCAATGAACAATACTTAGACAAATGAGTGATCAACATCGATACTTCTAAGAGTTTTATTTGCCCAAGTAAACCATCTGGGTTACGCTGTCACTAGGTTATGTTTATGGGTCGGAATAAATGAAATATCAGCAGCTTGAGAATCTAGAATGTGGGTGGAAATGGAAGTATCTCATCAAAAAATGGAAAGATGGTGAAGCGATTACCCGACATATTGATACAAGCGAAGCAGATGCAGCGGTCGCAGAACTAAAACGCCTTGAACACGAGCCTACACTTGTCTTGGCTTGGATAGAAAACCACATGTCAGAAGAGTTAGATAATAAACTCAAGCAGGCTATCCGAGCGAAACGGAAACGTCACTTCAATGCAGAGCAAGTCCATACAAAGAAAAAATCCATTGATTTAGATTACCGGGTTTGGGAAAAGCTTTCTAGCAGAGCGAATGAACTTGGTTGTACGTTATCTGACGCAATTGAATATTTGCTTTCCGAAGCGTCGAGAAGTGAAAAAGCGAGTCAAAAAGTTACCTCAATTAAAGAGGATTTGAGTAAATTGCTATCTAGCTAGGATAGGGAGTGCCAAATGTTATATGTAATCTTAATTGCAGCCATCGTGATCTTTTGGTTGATCGCAGTCGATAGGCCGGTGTTAAAAGTAAAGTTCGATAATGGCCATATTAGTAACGTAAAAGGGCATCTACCTCCTTCTTTCAAACACAACTTACAGGATATTAGTGAGCATAACCCGTTTACTGGTGAAATGAAGGTGTATAGCCAACGAACAGGAATGCGCTTAAGCTTTTCCAAAGGCATTCCCAAAAAAGTTCAACAGAGGATTCGTAACGTTTTTCCGCATCAGGGCTTCAAAGCAAACAAAGGCAAGAAGCGCGCTTAATTACATATCAGTTACTTCATCATGTTAAATGGGACGCAATGTGGCGTCCCATTTTCGTATCTACAGAAAAATTACTTATCATCGAACAATCAACAACATAAACGGACCAAAACGATGAGATACGTTGTAACTTTAATGATACTGATCTTTGCAAGTACTTCAGTTTTTGCTGACGACTCAGAAACGAACCTGTTGGCTAAAAAGATTAAGACTAAGCTTCAAAAGAAAGTAGACAATAAGTTTGATGACTATCAAGGTTATTGTGACGTCATGATAGAAATGGAGCACAAAAGTAAAAACGCAGTAATAAAAAGAGTAACCAGTAGTGGTGACCAAAAAGTGTGTAGGTACGTTAAGTCCAACTTGAAGAAAGGAAAACGCTATCGTTACAAATACCCCGAAAAGTACATTCGCCTCCATATAACCACAGGCTTATAAATGTTTCAGAACGCCTTGATTAAGAGCGAGTGAACTGAGCTCGTGATTTTTGGCAGATTTCGTTGCGGAGCGATTAGAGCGTTTAGCTGATTTTTGCTGTTGTACGAGGCGAGTATGAAAGGCTTTTTTGTTTGGTAGTGCTTAAGTTAGTAATCGTGATGCCATTGAATGGCAAATTCAGTGAGTTGGCCATCATCACCATACATAGATTGATTCAGGTGCTTACAGAAGAACACGCCAGTAAGTCGAGGACTAAGCGCGCATCAATTTTCAATAAGAGATTTGATTTGCTTCGTAAGCATAACCACAAATTATTGTCTTTGATTAGTGATTAAGCACCTTTAATCAAAGTGGGTAACTCTCTTCTTTTCAAATTGGAGTCTCAGATCTAGTCTGAACTAATACAAAAATTCTGATGAATTAATCTTCAAATACATCGAGTAGATTTGTATCGAACGAAAGTCCCTTTAAATTGTGCTCTTCACATAACGATATGAGTTTGTCATCACAATAAATTGACGTACAACCTTCACCTTTTGATTTAAAGACATATTTATTTGAAAGATCGCTTTCTATAAATGCCAGTTTCTCTAATAATCCTTGTTCTCCGTCAATGTCTTCAAATTTGATTTTCTGCTTGTCTTCTTCTCCAAAGGACATCACGTTGAACACGGTAAAACTTTCATCATCGATTGTAATCGGTAAGAACTCACCGTCAGAATCAATTACATCTCGTACTACCTGATATGCATTTTCTCTCAAGACAAGAAATGTTCTCCATTTAGATATGTCTGGGATTGCTTCAGCAGATTTAAAGTGTTGAGTAAATGTTGCATATTCATTTACCCAAACATCTCTCAAGCTGGTTGAATCAACAGGGGCTCTTCGAAGTCGTCTTAACAACTTAAAGTCATCTGAATCGAGAGCTCGCTTATAAGGGTCATGCTCTAAGACCTTAAATTCTCGAGGTTTACTTTTTAATTTGTATACAGTCATACAGTAGGTTTCCAGTTAGCATCTTTCTTCTCCAGAATTTTCTCAGGATGAGAACTATCTTGTATTTGCTTTTTCAGCAGTTAAGCAGTTAAGCAGTTCAGCAGTGTGGACTTAAATACATTCTCACTATGCCTAATTCTTCCAAGCGTGCCAATCCAGTTCTGATAATTTGTACCATGTATTCGTGAATGAGGTGGAGCTTTTGGAGTAGTGTAGTGATCTTTATAAGCACTGGATCTAGGTAACCAAACACCATTAATTGCATCATTAATCCCTATACCAAATTCTAACATTTGTAATTTTGCATCAATCATCGCAGTTACCTTACCGTTTCTCATCACAATCTGATGTGCTGCGTGATTTGGGCTAGGATGAGGTTCTGCTACGGCATAAAGTATGCGAGACAAGTGCCGGTAGCTTATTCCAAGAATGGATGTGGCTTCTCGGCACTTTAACTTATTGTTTAACACACCTTGGATACTGGAGAAACGTTGCAATTCATGGTAGTTCATCGTAACTAACTTCCTAGATACCTCCAAGCAAACATAGGACAGATTCACTTGGAAATACTAGGACATTATCGCTTTGGGCTTACACTATTAGTGCGCATTATGGGCGCTTATGTTGAATGCGATTGCATATGCGTATCCTATAAAATGTCTCTCTTTTGAGGGACAATTCAATGAAGTATCACGAAATGACTAAAAACTATATTTTTCGTGAATTTGAATGTGGCTTAACCGTCGAAGAAGCTGCCAAACTTTGTTTGAAAACTGTGAGAACGGTCAAAGAATGGGACAAGGGAAAATCCATTCCTCCAGAGTGTAAGCGCTTGATGAGGATGAATAAGGGTAGGGAACTGAGTAGTTGTGAAGACTGGGAAAACTTCGTAATGAGGCATGACCGCCTAGAGCTACCAACAGGACAGTTGGTCACTGCACAGCAGGTATTAATTGGCGTAGCTCTTTTAGAGCTAGGTGCGTCGAATGATATTAAAATCGCACACCAAATCTTAAAATATGCGAGAGTATTAAAGGAATTAGTGCAATAAAAAAGGCTCCTTAGGGAGCCTTGTAAAAAGCTAAATAAGTTAATACTGAGGATATATGTTGCTAAGTTTTTCTATAAATCGTTTAAAAATATTAACTGGCTTAGAGGGGTAGCCACGAAAATTTATCGCTTCGTTAGATTCGATTTCATTTTTCCGTTCAGGTGCCGATAAATCGTACTCAATCTGTATTGCTAAATATTTAAGTGGATCAGCATCAGGATTTAGGTTTTGGTCTGTTAGTTGAAGGTATTCAAGAACATCCTTACTTGACGCACGACCATGCATAATATTATCTAGAATTTTAGGATTCGTAACTTTCAAGAAACACACAGTACCCATAATATCCTGATAGTATTCGTTAAATGCAGCATTACACGAATTTTCAATAAGAGCAAAGTAAGTTAAAATCCGTTCAATATCGCGAAAAGAAGGCTTTAAGTGTCTTACTAGGTCTGTAATCGCTAATAATGCATCTCTATTATATATGTTCCCTCCAGCAGCCATTAAATTAAAAGAATTATTTAAATAAGTAACACCGTCATCTTGTTGAGATAGAGCTACTGTCTTACGAGGTAAAGATAGCCAAACATCAATGAACTTTTGTAAGTAAGTAACTGAGTCAATACCACTTCCATATCTGCATTTTACAGATTCTTCTAATTGCTTTCTGTTCATCACAAGCAAGAACGTTACGCCCGACACCGAGAATAAGTGTTTGATATTTTCTAATAGATCTAGCGCAAAGTCGGGTCTACAGCGGTCGAGTTCATCAATCACGAATACAATTCTTCCGCTTGACGTATGATGTCGGGCTATATCTGAAAGAAATTCCTTGAAGTTCTTAAGAGCCAATTTATCAGCTTTAGAACTCTCAAATTTAGAAGATATGATTGAATCAACTTGTTCTGACACTAACTCCGAAATATCTTTTTCAGCTTGTTCTAATAATGTATCACTTACAATTCCAGCAGTACCAATACGAACTCCTGTTTTGATCATTCCCCGACTAAACGTTTTAAATACTTTAGCTGCTTTTTCTTTGAACGCTGTCGTCTTACACGTTACTTTATCTTCTAGTAATTCATAAATCTCTGACGCTAAAGCTAAAAAAGGTTCTTTCTGGTAATCATTTTGAAATGCATCAAAATATATAGTTTCTAAAGGTTTTTCACGGTTATATTTATTCTCATTGGCCCACATCTTTATAAATGTGCTTTTCCCTTCTCCCCATTGTGAATCAAGAGCTAAAACTAAATTTTCCTCTGAATTATTAATTAAGTTATAAAGGTGATCTCCAAACGGCTTTCGAATGAATATATCTCTTTCTGTCGAAAAACACTCACCATCATCAAGCTGTAACTCTGGAACTGTCAATCTCACAAGTCTCTCCAAATTTTTAATGTTATTCACGTTGCCATATGACTGATTTTACAGGATATTGCTCAAAATCTTAGTTACTAAACCAGCATACCAACAAATTAACTTTGTTGCATAGACAGGGAGGAAGTTGAAGACACCGTGGAATTTACCCCCGTAATACAGATTCGGGGGTTTGCTCCGCTTTTAGGTCCCTCCCGCAAAGCGGGCCCCTCCCAAAATGCTCGCAATACCGCGCACATAATAAAAAAGGGCTCGTATAGAGCCCCATAGTTAAGTTCGGTGTGGAAGTGCCAAGGTTTGGTGTCCTACATGTTCCGCTTCCTCGGTCTACGCAGACTGCGCTAGCTTCGACGCTGTGGCGAGCGGTCTAAATATGGACAGGCATGTTTTGCTGCAATATGTCCGACGGCTTTTCTCTTTGGCCGCACGTGAAGATCCTTTCTGTTTCTTCCCAAGTCACTCGATATACGCAGTCGCTCAACACTTCGAACTGATACCCAATCTTTACCAAGTCCAGATGATCGAAACTGAATAGCTTGTCGCGGCCATCGTACACATCGATGTATATCTTGTAGAACGTCAGGTCACGGTCGAGTTCGGCAGCATACTTCAGCCGTTTGGCGTAGGCGATTTGCTTTGCGTATCCGGTGATATAGAAGTCGTAATCTTCCAAAGGCCCGAACCCTGATGTTTTCTTTTTCTTCTTCGCTTTGGTTTCTGCCGTATCTACCGTTGGCGTTCCGTCAGGCAGCTGCGCTTGTACTGGTTGTGGTGGTTTAACGGGGTCGGGTGGTTGCTCTGGCTCCGGCCACCAAGCCCAGATATTGAAAACTAACCCAAGCGATAACAGCACCACCGTTCCGACGACAGGCCAACGCTTCCAGAACGGGCGAATGTCTTTTGCTTCGGCTTCCTGCACTTGCTTGTTGGATTGCGAATGACTCTTATAGAACGGGAAGTATTCCGACTTATAAAATCGGGTAGAGGTGTTCACCACTTCACCGGCACAACCATCTTGCACTTTCTTGGTGTAAGAACTGGTTGAACCCATGGCCGTGTTCTTTGTGCATCGGTAGGTCACTTCAATCATGTCCTTAATGTCTCGATGCACTTTGCGGATGTTCTGCGTGAGCAAGATGATATCGACACCGTAGTGACGGTGTATTGAGTACCATTCTAGAATCGGCGCGGCCAAGCCTCGACTTGGCAAGCTCATGTGCGCCTCATCGACCACATAAAGTGGTCCTTGTCCTTTTTCATTGCGCCATTCGTCCGAGTAGTCTTCAATCTGGCTGAACGGGCGCGAGGTTGAACCGAAATCCGTTAAACGACCATCCACGATTTTGATGAGTTCTCGAACGTCTTCACCAAATACCTTAACGAACCAATCAATGTTTAATGTGATATTGGTGATGACTTTACGGCCATCCTTAATGGCCGGAATAATGTGATAGGCAACCGCCTCATAAGTTTTACCGCCTCCTGGTCTTCCTGCTATGGCGTATATCATGAGCCTAACCTCGTAAACGGAATCAATTGCAGCATCAAGCGCACCGTAATAGCGGCCAGAATGATAGACAGGCATTGAGGCACACCGACCGCCGCCATGACCCAAGCCACCGTAGGCGGAATACTGGTCATGTACTGGCTCATATCGACCGGAGCGAATAGGGAGAACACACCAGAGAGCAACAGATTCACCATTGCCATGATTTGCTCAACCGCCCAAAAGAACAGGTCTTTGAGCATGTTGACCAGCGAGATTAAGAGCTGATAGAGGAACACCAATAGCTTGTTAAATAAATCGACTAACCAATCCATATTAACCTCCGAAAATAATACGACGCGCCGCAAACACTGACGTCATGATGAGCACCGCACGAATAAAACCGAACACCCAATCAAAGCTGATTTGTTCCTCAAAACTGAAGTCACCGAAGAACGGCACAGGGAGCACGAAAGAAGGGCGCTTGGCACTGGATAAGTCGAGGTCACCAAACGAGTTCACAAAGTTGTCGATGGTGTTGTGTTTAAGATCATCTAACTGACCGGACACCAAACCACCTAAACCATCGGGATAGCCCGACTCATAAAAGCCAGTACAACTTTGGGACTCGATACACGTACCACCCGTACCTGCGCCAGACGTATCTGTATTCGCTATACCGTCTAAGGTGTCAGAAATACCGGAAACTTCATCCGCGATACCATCCATTGCCCCTGCAATTTTCTCTACGTCGTCACCCACACCATTAATGGCATTGGTGTTCTTGTTCATGGCCGTGGTGATGTCAGCATTCGCTTGTTGGATAAGGGCCTTAGTGTTTTCGTAAATCTTGTTGTCGTTGATTTGCTGCTTTTGAATGGCTTGCGTGTTGGTGACCATCGACGCGTTCAGCGCAATGATTTGGTTTTGAACGTCAGCACTGGCTTGATTGATGTCGATGTTCATGTCATTTAGCGCTTTGTTGACGTCCTTATTCATCCCTGTAATGGCTTTCAGAACTGCCGTGTCTGTCGATTCATCGGTGTCAGGCTCTTCCACGTCTGGCTCACTGTCGGTATCCGGTGGATTCACCGTATTGGTTGAGTCGTCAGGTAATACGCTAGGGTCTTCGATGTCACCTGTCGGGTCGTCAGGATCATGAATTGGGTCATCAGGAATAATAGGGGTGTCAGGGCCATCTTTACCCCAGAAGAGTGTGCCGCCTTCACACTGATTGCCTTTGAACTGAAACGTTCCATGACAGATTGTGTTTTGTGTCCATTCGCCAGAATCAACGCCCGTACACAGCGTGGTATCACTAGGAATGCGTTCTAGTTCGCATCGGGTTGCACCAAAATCGCCATAGCATGCCCCAGTAACTTGTTCACCGTAGACGTACGCCAGCCATTGAAGCAGCTTGGTTTCATCAATGGATTTTTTGAACTGGCAAGCGTCCATACAGGTGCCGTCAGGGTTTTCACCATACTCACAGGCAGGAACGATAGGTTCGCAGGTGACACCGTCACCATCCTCTATCATTTCATAGTCAGCTGGACACTTAGCCGTATCATGACGGAACCATACAGTTTGAATTTTCGGGAAAGAAGAGCTGTCGGTATTACACATTATACGTAAGCCGAACTCATCGCTATCCATGTAACATGACTTAGTGGAGAAGTCTTTGTATCGAACAAACTTATTTTCATAACAAGAGACATAAGAATAAGGATTAACTCTCATCCCCCTAGACAGCTTACAGTCGGGATAAGCGATAACATCTCTCACGGCGTAAGTAGGTTGAGCTGCGCTTGCATGCCATGACAGGAACAAGCACGAAAACAGAAGTAAAAAGAGTGATTTATTCACGTTTTCACCATTAAAAAAGGGGACCGAAGCCCCCTTATCCTCTAAAGTTTTGGCTGGCCACGTATCCGGCAATGCCACCCAAAAGCACAAAGACGATGAGTTGGACATCGTGGAGAACGGCCAACATAAACTTAAGCCTTGTTCACAGCACGCTTAGCAAGAGTGATGGATTTGTAAGCCATAGTAATGCCGACAATCACCAGACCTGCCGCGCCGATTTTGGTTGCCACACCAGATAAGTCGATAGCGGAGAACGGGTCAGCTGCACCACCTTCCGCCGCCATAGCAGGGACAGAAAGCACCGCAACAGTGACGGTTGCCGCCGCTTGTTTACCGAACTTTTTAAGCGCGTTTAGACGTTTCATAACAGATTCCTCAAAGTAGTTTTATTAAACGTATTGCCATCTTGATGGCGTAAGTTGAGAGATATCCGCCAACGAACACCAAGGTGAAACCCAAGCTGAACGCTTGAGATATCTCTCCTGGAGTCAGCTGTGTGTAGCTCATTAACGTGTCATATTCTTGAGCCGTGACCATGACATAACCGCTGCATGAAGCCGCTTCAATATCAGGAACGACAGCGAGAAAACCGTCCGCGTTAGGTAAAGCACACACAGGCATAACGAAATTCCTTATTTAGCCTTTAACGAGGCTTCAAAATGTTTCTTGATGTCGTCATCCACAGGGATGAGTTCTGTCACAATGGCACCTGCCAATGGATCGTCTGGGTTAATCTCCAAACGCAATTGGTATTCACGGCGAGGAACGAGGGCACCTGTGCGCTCAAGTAATAGGGCGTATTGATGATCAATCATCAACGGTTGGTCCCACTGTGGATTCACATCACCGGATTCACCGATAGTGCGGCGTTTGAATTTCTCTGAGTTGATTTCACGTAGAGGACGCGACACGTTCAGTTGAGCACTGTCACCACGTGCTGAGTTCCAAGTGATATCCATGCCAAGTACAAAAACGGATTTAGCCATTTGTTAAGTCTCCAATATGTGAGTCACCAACTTGCCGTAGGTATCGGGGAAGGTGAATTTCGTTCCATCACGGACAAGGGAACCGACCACGGTTTCAATGTCGCCCTCATGGAACTCGATAAGTGAATTAAGGATTTTCCCGTACTGGCGACGCATCCAATGCGCAGAGGCCAACAGGTCTAACGCCGCGCGTTTCGTCGGGACAGGTTTGGTATTGAATTTCTTTGCAGTAGAAATCGAGGCTGCGAAATCATTGAGCGCGGCATACGCGCCAGCTGGATTCAGCAACACATCAACATTCCATTTTTTAAGCTCGACTTCGGAGCGATACCAGACAAGACCCGTGTTCGCGAGTTTCTGCGCAAGCGCCTTGTTGTAGATACGCCAGTAAATGCGCGAGGTACGCGAACCAATCGAGTATTGCTCTTTGGTGTAAATCGGTTTGCCATCTTTGCCGATACTGGCAATGGTCATATCTTCATGAAGCACCGGACCACGGCCACGTTCTGCGGTGCGGAAACAGTCGTCACGCCACGCCTTGTAAGCGTATTCGCAATCAAAAATCCCGTCGTAATCGTCATAGGCCAAGTCAACACGCGCCAGAGTTTGCACACCAAGGACATTAGTCAGCCAGTCATGCAGCGACCACGTAGGACGACGGGCAAATACATGCTTGCATCCCGTTCCGTTGATTTGGAAATGCACCGTGTCATTGTTACCGCCGATACCAACGAAGCCGCAAAAGTCCTCACCATCTGGCGAAGTCAGTTTCATGGATTCGGTGTAGAACTGGAAACCCAAACCGCGAGGTGCTGACAGCGACAAACCAAGCACTTGGTTGGTGAAGATGCGCAAGCAGTCTTCCAAGTAATTGCGATAGCAGATATCAAACGCTTTGTTGTACGCATCAATCTCGTCGGAAGTCTGAGCGACCGTCGGATTAAACACAGGTGGAGCAGGGAACTTAGGTGCACGACAGTGACGCTGTAACAGTCCTGATTTGGCAAAGCCTTTGTATTCCTCATGCTTGTGCAATCGACGAACCGCATCATGACAATGGCGTAAGTCTTTAACAGCAAACGTAAAACACAGGTAATCAATATGAACGCTTTGCTCATCGAAACTTTTAAGGATGTTAGTTGCAGTAGTCATCAAACACCCCCAAATTGATACGTTGTTCAACGGTCGTGTTGGTGATGGACACCAACTCATAAGAAGTGAACTGAGAGGAAGCCCAAGACTCAAGATGAGACATGGATTTAAGCAAATCCCATTCGTCGCAACCTTTGACCAACACAGAAACCGTGTAGTCAGGCAGCAAGTCGTAATAGATGATTTGAGCTTCGTTCATGATTACTGAGCCTCAGCGATTTTTGAAAGAAGAGCGCGCTTTGGTGCGTTTTTGATGTAAACGCGAAGATCATCAAATTCGTTTTGTGTCAGCTTGCCGTCGCTCATGAACTCGTTAAGCATTGGAGTAGCGGATGGATTTTCTTCAATCCAACGCTGAACTTGAGCATAAGAGCTCGCAGGAACGTCAAAATTCGCGCGTCCATAGAAGATAAACGCAATAGCTATGAGCCCAGCTAACATACATAAAAGCTCAAGTGGTTTATTACGTTCCATTTAGGCGACTCCAGTACGAAATATTTCGTATAGTTAATACGAGATTTTTCATAGTGTAAATACGATAAATTCCGTACATATAAGCTAGAATCAAGAAAAGAAATTGAAAGGCAGGATTGGAAAATGTACACAAACAAGCTCATTGACGCTTATAAAGAGCAGATGAACTACGTGCAATACAAACAAATCGCGCCAGACTTAGGCATAAGTCCTCAAATGCTTACTGATGTGCGTAAAGGAAGAACGTATTTAAAAGAAAATCAGATACTTATGCTTGCCGAAGCTATCGGTGAAGACAAAGAAAAGGCTCTGATTGGCTTAGCGATGGATAAAGCAAAAACGCACGAAGCGCAGACACTGTGGCAGAACATAGGAAAAAAGTTTAACGGACTTGGATTATCAAGCATTTCAATGGCTTGTGCTGGATTGGCCTTAGTGATTGCAAGTCCACAGGAATCCCTATATCAGTGCGCATTATGTATATTATGTTAAATTAAATATTGCTGTACGCTAAATGTTGTCTGAGTATGCTCCTATCCCCCTGCAGATTTTAAATTTAAGGGCCTTACTGTGAGCATTAAACATAATCGTTATTTACCATAAAATACTTAATATAGATCTTAATAATCTATCGATTGTTAAGATCTATATTAACGCCTTTTTACTTATTGAAATGACTGTATAGCTTCAAAGATATCTTGTCTTCTAACTGGCTTGGAAATGAATCCGTCCATACCGGCATCCAGGCATTTATCTCTATCGCTTTCTAGCGCATGTGCAGTTAACGCTATAATTGGGGTCCTGAGACCTTTATCTCGAATAAGTCTTGTTGCGGTAATTCCATCCATCACTGGCATCGAGACATCCATGAGAATCAAATCGATTAAATCCTCATTCTCTTCTAAAAATGTTAATGCCTCTGCTCCATGGCTTGCGATATGAACATTATGGCCAAGCTTATTTAAGATAAGCTTTATTACGAACTGATTCGATTCGGTATCTTCTACGACGAGAAGTTCCATTGCTTTTGTCGGTTGATTGGTTTCGATTCTAACTGGACGATTTTGATTACAACGTGTCAAAACTGGAATCGAAATCGTAAAGGTTGAACCAACATGCTCATCACTTTTAACGGCAATCTTTCCACGCATCATTTCGACTAAATGCTTGGTTATTGCGAGCCCCAGTCCTGTACCACCGAAGCGTCTCGTGATGGAACGGTCTCCTTGATGAAATGCCGTAAACAAGTGCTCTTGCTTTGCTTTAGATATACCAATTCCAGTGTCAGATATTGAGATCACAAGTTCAGCATCTTGCTCAGATACAGAAACTTTTACTTCACCTTCGTCTGTAAACTTTATTGCATTCCCTATTAGATTAAACAGAATTTGAGATAACCGCGTGGAGTCAATCCAAAATTGTTTGTCATTAGTGACAGTACAGTTGAGCTTGAATTTAAGATTTTTCTTCTTAGCTATTTGTTTTTGCTGAGAAATAACAAAAGTGACAGTGTCTCTTAAGTTAATCCATTGTTCATTGAGCTGAAAGCGACCTGACTCGATTTTAGAAAGATCAAGAATGTCACTGATTATCGCGAGAAGTAACTCTGCAGAGCACTCCATTTGGCTCAAAGCATCAATTTGTTCTTCTGACAAGGTTGATTGCTTCAGTATATCTAGCATTCCAAGAACGGAATTTAAAGGGGTTCTTATTTCATGACTCATCATCGCTAAGAACTCCGACTTAGACCGGTTCGCAAGCTCTGCTTCTTCTCTTGCTTTAGCGAGCTGAGTTGTTCTTACTTCAACGATACGTTGTAACTTCTCTTTGGTCTCGATATCAATGACCGCCCTTTCAATTAAGGGACGAAACCGCCTCAAGGTTTCCTTATTCTCTATGCTAAAGTGCCCTTTCTGAGCTCCAATAAGTAGGATTACGGTTTGCGTTACTTCTGAACGTATACCAGTTAAAACGACCGAGTTTACATGGCTTTTTATAAAGCTGTTTAAGTTAACAAACTCAGCGAGTTTATCTGGCTCGAACAGTAGAATGCATTCACCATTGAGAGCTCTTTGATAGGCGTTACCGTGTAACCAGGATACATTATCAAATACGCTATTAGTTGATATCAATGTCTTGAAGGGATATCGTTCACCATCACGAGTCAGTACAATAAAATCATCGAAGTTGATGTACTTTTTGAGGACATTGTTTAATCCCGTAAATATCTCATGCCGATTCTTTGCCTCACTCATCGCAGATATCGCGGAAAGAATGGCCTTGTTTTCATCAGCGAGTAGTCGTTCTCTTTGTCTAGCCTGCTTTAGCTCAACTAACGCTTCTTGAAGCGCTTCCTGTTGATATATGTCTAAGTATTTATCTTTCATAAGGTTTATGGAATATAGCCGATGAAATCATCAGGTTTCCATGTCCATTCTCACCACCAATAAATCTACCTTGCTCGCCGAAAGTAAAAGGGCAAATAAAAGGCAAATGTTCTAGTTCTTGGTTAATTTGTTCACAAACGCTATTCATGTCTTGCATTAAGTGCAACATGGGACCTGCGCAAAAGATATTTATCACTCCAATTTTTCGAGACTCTTCTAATTTTTGGTTAAAAGCGGCATTGACGACTTTTGCAGCGCGCGCAACGAGATGCTCACGACTTCCTTTCATTAATGTGAGCTCGTCACCCTCTTCTATTCGTGTAAACAACTCGATTCCACCATCTGGCGTCTCACGGATCGGATGGGATAACTTGTAATATGGGCGATCATAGAGATGACCTGCGATCCGCCCTAATGGATAAGCACTCGAGTTTGTAAACAGCATATTATCTTTACCTACTTGGTTATCCTGGTGATTTGTCCACCTTCTATAAACATTGAGCGCAGGTTCATTATCAATTTCAAGTAAGCATCTATCGTTGGTCTTGGTTGCAACACCTTTGATATTAGTTGGTGTATGCCCAGCGCTGAAAGCGATATCAACAGGTTGAGAGGAGTAAAAGAGAGTTAAGCTTAAACCTGAAGTTTGAGAGCCTTGGGCGGTTATCACAGACCATTTCCCAGCGATGTTATTATCAGCGGCCGAACCACCAATAATTGGAATTAGAGTTCCAAATCTTTCATCTATAGACGCAATGATTGATTCCTCTTGCCCTGGTGTAGCATGAAGTAGAATTAAGTTTGGTACCTCTCCTACACGGTTTGCGTTCTCAAGGGCCATATCCAAAGCCTTGGTGACGCTATCACCTGAGTTGTGATTAGAAATACCAGTACCATAAGCATGAGGACCTGTATCATAAACAGCAAGTGCCGCAATTACTGGTCCTGTATGAAAGCCCTGATCTGTCATTACGGCTTGACATGAACTGGCGCCATGAAAAGGCACACCAGGAAAATGCGCAAGAAACGCTTCTCGAATCAACTCGAAATTGTATTCTTCCGTGTAGTAACACATCACGTAAGACAAGTTCTGTTGTGTCAATTCGGACCTGAGCGTTTTTATCGCTGAGTCTTCATCTTTAATATGAGTAAAAACTGATTGGCAATGCATACGATTTTATAATTGGATATCACTCTGCTGTTATACCATTCCAACCAATTTTCTCTAGGTAAGAAGGTGTTAATTTCATTAATAAGTTACGATTATCTCGTGATAGATCGTATTTATAATTGAACTACAACAATGTTTTCACCTTTTTTAAAGGTGATTTTTTTCGATTCAGGCATGATGTCCCATTCTACTGACTTATGCTTTTCGTTGAGATTGATAAAATCACCAGATTGATTTAGATCAATTTTTAGAGTGCTACTTTCTGTCGTTTCGAGCGAAATTCCCATTGAGTCACGATTAATCGTGATTATTTCTCCTTCAATTGTTACATCGCATCGTTCTTTTTGTGAACAGTCAACGCTATTAACACTCTCGTGTGTAAAGGTACGCCAGAAAAATGCGCCTATTAAAACACTGAGCATGATTAAGATTTGTGCAAGTCGCGCCTTTGTTAACTTTTGTGCAGGCATAATTACTAATATCCTTGTTACAAACTTCAAACTTTTTAAATAAAAAATGATTTCCAGAGGTCCAGTAAGGTTACTACCCTGTCATTGAATTGTTAATTCAAGTATAGTGTCACGCTGAAAATGCCACTTTTTATTAAAGTCAGCAATGGAAATAAGGTGATGATAACACTTGAATTCTAGAGTTTACTTGGGTGGTGTTACGACGCAAGTCGTGTTGGAAGTAAAAGTGTAGTTAATTAGAAATTGGAAGCATGCAAATGAGCCAAGTAAAGCAGCTTGAACAAAACTACAACTATACAGTCGTTCGCCAATTTACCCTTGTGACCATTTTATGGGGCATAGTTGGTATGGCTGTTGGTGTTTTGATTGCCGCTCAATTAGTTTGGCCACAGCTAAACTTTGATACGCCGTGGTTGACGTACAGTCGCTTACGTCCACTGCATACTAATGCGGTAATTTTTGCGTTTGGTACCAGTGCTCTGTTCGCAACGTCTTATTATGTTGTACAGCGCACATGTCAAACACGTCTTTTTGGTGGCCCACTCGTTGCCTTCACCTTTTGGGGTTGGCAAGCAATCATCCTGGCAGCAGCCATTACTTTGCCTCTCGGTTTAACATCGGGTAAAGAGTATGCTGAGCTAGAATGGCCTATTGATATCGCAATTGCGCTAGTATGGGTATCATATGCGGTGGTGTTCTTCGGCACACTAGTGAAGCGAAACACGTCACATATTTATGTGGCAAACTGGTTCTTCGGTGCCTTTATTATCACAGTAGCAGTACTTCACATCGTGAACAGCATGGCTATTCCTGTGTCACTTGGTAAATCTTACTCGATTTACTCGGGCGCAGTGGATGCGATGGTTCAGTGGTGGTATGGACACAATGCGGTAGGTTTCCTACTGACCGCTGGTTTCCTAGGTATGATGTACTACTTCGTTCCTAAACAAGCTGAACGTCCTGTTTATTCTTACCGTCTATCTATCGTTCACTTCTGGGCACTTATTTCTCTATATATTTGGGCAGGCCCTCACCACCTTCATTATACAGCGCTACCAGACTGGACTCAGTCTCTAGGTATGGTTATGTCGCTGGTTCTATTTGCTCCTTCTTGGGGTGGTATGATCAACGGTATTATGACGTTATCTGGTGCATGGCATAAGCTTCGTTATGACCCTATCCTACGTTTCCTAATCGTTTCACTGTCGTTCTACGGTATGTCTACCTTTGAAGGCCCGATGATGTCGATTAAGACGGTTAACGCACTTTCTCACTACACAGACTGGACCATTGGTCACGTTCACTCTGGTGCGTTAGGTTGGGTTGCGATGGTTTCTATCGGCTCTGTATATCACTTGGTACCTCGCCTATTTGGCCAAGAGCGTATGTACTCTGTTGGTCTAGTTAATGTGCATTTCTGGCTAGCAACAATCGGTACCGTTCTTTACATCGTTGCGATGTGGATCTCTGGTGTAATGCAAGGTCTTATGTGGCGCGCGGTTAACTCTGACGGTACGCTAACTTACAGCTTTGTTGAGTCTGTAGAAGCGTCTTATCCGTTCTACTTTGTACGTTTCCTAGGCGGATTTATCTTCCTATCTGGTATGTTCCTAATGGCATACAACACGTACAAAACGGTAAGTGCACCTAAAGAAAGCCTAAAAGCTATCCCACATCCGGCATAAGGAGATTTAAGAATGAGTAATAATTCTAATAATCGCCATGAAATCTTAGAACGTAATGTCGGTTTGTTGGCTATTTTTATCGTGTTTGCTATCAGTTGGGGTGCTCTTGTAGAGATCACTCCTCTGATTTTCCAAAAGCAAACGACTGAACCTGTAGAAAATCTGCGCGCTTACACTCCTTTGGAGATGGAAGGCCGTGATATCTACATCCGTGAAGGTTGTAACGTCTGTCACAGCCAGATGGTTCGTCCTTTCCGCTCAGAGACTGAACGTTACGGTCACTACTCTGTTGCTGGTGAGAGTGTTTGGGAACACCCATTCCTTTGGGGCTCTAAGCGTACAGGCCCGGATTTAGCTCGTGTTGGTGGTCGTTATTCTGACGAATGGCACCGTGTTCACCTGTTAGATCCTCGTGAGCTTGTACCTGAGTCAAACATGCCAGGTTTCCCGTGGCTAGCTGAAAACGTTTTAGACGGTAAGCTAACTCAGAAGAAACTTGAGCTATTTCGTGATCAGTTCGGCGTTCCATACACTGATGAAGAGATCGCGAATTCGGCTAAAGAAGTAGAAGGTAAAACAGAGATGGATGCAATCATCGCTTACCTTCAGTCTCTTGGTCATGCAATGAAGTAAGGGGATCATATGGATTTCGGTACAATTCATAGTATTTATACCGTTGTACTCTTCGCTAGTTTTATTGGCATCGTATGGTGGGCATTTAGTAAAAAGCGTAAAGCACGCTTTGAAGAAGATGCCAACTTGGTGTTTGCTGACGAAGAACAAAAGACCCCTAATAACCAAGGAGTGAAGAAGTAATGACTACATTCTGGAGTCTCTGGATTATCGTGATTACTGTCGGTACGCTAGTAGGCTGTGCGATTCTCCTGACTTGGTGCGCTAAAGATAAAATGGGCGTCGAGGAAGGGGAAGACATGGGCCACGAGTACGATGGTATTCGCGAGCTAAACAACCCTCTACCAAAGTGGTGGACTTACCTGTTTGTAAGCACATTTGTGTTCGCAGCAGTTTACCTTGCCCTATTCCCAGGTCTAGGTAGCTTCAAGGGCTTTTTAAACTGGCAGAGTTCGGCTCAAACCGTTCGCTCACTAGAAGAGTCAAAAGAAGCCATCGCTGCAGCACAAGAGAACAAGCAACTAAACCAATATGCAAAAGAACTGGATGATGCCGACGCTTACTTCGGCGAAGCATTCCGTAAACTTGCGCACAATGACAGTGGTCTACGCCCAATTCCTGAAATTGCGCAAGATCCTGAAGCATTAAAAGTTGGTCAGCGTTTGTTTTTGCAAAACTGTTCTCAATGCCATGGCTCTGATGCACGTGGTCAGAAAGGCTTCCCTAACCTGACTGATGATGCATGGCTATATGGTGGCGAGCCAGCAGCGATCGTTACAACCATCATGCACGGCCGTATTGGTCAAATGCCAGCATGGAAAGATGCCCTTGGTGAGCAAGGTGTTCAAGAAGTTGTAAGTTACACACTTAGTCTATCTGGTCGTAAAGTAAATGCTCGTGAAGCCGCGGCAGGTAAAGCACGCTTCGTAGTGTGTGCAGCTTGTCATGGTACCGATGGTAAGGGTAACCCTGCAGTCGGTGCGCCTGACCTTACAGACCAAGACTGGTTGTTTGGTGACTCTCGTGCAGCTGTAACAGAAACCGTAATGAACGGACGCTCAGGCGTAATGCCTGCGTGGAAAGACATTTTGGGTGAAGATAAAGTTCAGCTCGTTGCCTCATATGTCTGGAGTTTAAGTAACTCAGAGAGTAAGTAACTGAGATATTACGTAACATAGCAATAACAGCCCCTTTCATAGGGGCTGTCTTTCCTTTAAATTTAACGCCTTACATTTTTTCATTTAGCTGTTGAGAACTTTTTTATGGTAAAGCCTTGGTATAAACAATTTTGGCCGTGGTTCCTAATCATCCTTCCTCTTACTGTCGTAGTTTGGACTGTGATTACTGTGGTCGTTTTCTCGAACAACTCTGTTTCTTTAGTCGCCGAGGATTACTATAAAAAAGGCAAAGGCATTAATATCGACATTAGTAAAATGAATGTCGCTCGTGACCTAGGTCTTAACGCTGAGATTTCCTCTGAAAATAACAATGTTGTGATTGTTTTCGCTAAAGGGAAGCTACCTCATTACCCTGCTCTAACGGCCACTTTCACTCATCGTACTCTTCCTGATCGTGACTTCACAAAGCTTGTAACAGCGGATGCATCTGGTAATTACCGACTAAAAGCTGAGGAATCTATTCAAGGACCATGGTTTGTTGAACTACAACCACACGACAAGCAATGGATGATCCAAGGTAAAGTTGAGTTTCCTGCCTCTTCAACACCGTTAATGAAGTAAGCATATGTGTAAATCCTGTTATCACTGCGGTGAAGATGTACCAGCCAACACGGATTTCAAAGTAGAAATATTGGGTGAAATTCGCGACATGTGTTGTCCGGGCTGCGAAACTGTGGCGCAGACTATTGTCGATAGTGGTCTTGTATCATATTACCAATACCGCACTGCGCCTGCAGAAAAGGCAGATCTAGTACCAGAGCAACTCCAAGCTTTAATTCATTATGACAATGCGGATGTACAATCTGAATTCGTACGAAATCGCGAAAATGTTTCTGAAGTAACCCTTTCTTTGGAAGGCGTTTCATGTGCCGCTTGTGCGTGGTTAATCGAAAAGCAAGTTTCTAATACGGCCGGGTTGGTATCTATCCGTGTTAATACAACCACCAATCGAGCGTTACTAGCCTGGGATAAAACTCAGGTACGGTTAAGCGAGCTCCTTTCCGTTATTCATAAACTTGGTTACAAAGCTGCACCTTTTGAAGCAGATAAGCAAGAAGCCTCTTACCATCGAATGATGAAGCAATATCTATATCGGCTAGGTATTGCAGGTTTAGCAACCATGCAGGTCATGATGCTCGCCGTTGCACTGTATCTCGAAGTCTTTGGTGATTTAGAGCCAGAGTTTAAAAGTTACTTTCGTTGGGTAAGTTTGATTTTTGCTACTCCTGTTTTGCTTTATTCCGCTCTTCCATTTTACTTAAACGCATGGCGCAGTATCAAAGGCCGAACCCTTGGTATGGATGTCCCGGTTTCTATCGCGTTGATCTTTGCCTATGTTGCAAGTTTAGTTGCAACAGTAACTGAACAAGGCGAAGTCTTCTTTGAATCTATCTCGATGTTTACCTTCTTTTTGTTAGTAGGTCGATTCTTAGAGATGCGCGCTCGTCGCAAAGCTGCTGCTGCGAGTGGTAACCTTCTTAAGTTGATTCCTGCAATTGCTACAACGCTGGACGGTGATCAGATACCCGTGAAGACGCTAAAAGTTGGCGATCGTATTCGCGTTCTACCTGGTGAACATATCCCCGCTGACGGTAAAGTTATTTCAGGCCGTATTCATATTGATGAATCCATGTTAACGGGTGAGTCAGTGCACGTTGTGAAACGAGAAGGCGATGTCGTCTATGCGGGAACGCTAAACGGAGACGAATCATTTGAACTTGAGGTAGTAAGCTCAAAGGCCGATTCAATGATTTCTAACATCGTGCGTTTACAAGATGAAGCTCAACACTCCAAACCTAAAATTGCGGAAATTGCAGACATTGTCGCCCGTTACTTTGTTGGTGTGATTCTTATTATCTCTGCTGGTACTTGGTTTTACTGGCATCAAACAAAACCAGATGATGCGTTTTGGATCATGCTGTCTGTGTTAGTCGCTACATGCCCATGTGCGCTATCTCTGGCTACTCCGACCGCTCTCACTTGTGCTACCTCTAGAATGGGTAATTTTGGCATTTTGCTTCGTAAAGGCCATGTGTTTGAGACACTATGTAAGATCAACCACTTAGTTGTAGATAAAACAGGCACTCTAACGAAAGGTGATATTGAGATCTGTGAAACAAAGGTACTTAGTGATCTCCCACAGAAAGATTGTCTATCACTAGCTGCAGCTTTAGAGGCTCATGCAAACCACCCTATCGCTCGTTCTTTTGCAACTTACACCAATGATGACTTTATCGTGTCTGACGTGCAAAACGTGATTGGTTCAGGGATTGAGGGTATGTGGAATGGCAAAATCGTTAAGATAGGTAGTGCTGCTTTTGTTCAAGGCAAAGAAAGTGGTGAAAGCCAGGCGGTCTATCTGTCGGTTGGTGGCAAGCATGTCGCTAGCTTTTACTACCGCGACCCTATCCGAAAAGAAAGCAAAGCCTTTATTCAACGTTTTGCTGACGCTGGAATTAAGACAACCCTGCTAACTGGTGATTCTCTCTCAAACGCCCAACCAGTGGCGAATGAAATTGGTATCGATCACATCGTCGCGTCAGCAAAGCCAGAAGATAAGCTTGCATACCTTAAGAGCTTGGACGAAAACAGTATCACTATGATGGTTGGTGATGGAATCAATGACGCGCCGACTCTCGCCGGAGCTCACCTTTCTGTCGCAATGGGCGGTGGTACAGATGTCGCTAAAGCTTCTGCAGATATGACGTTACTTGGGGATAATCTCGAAAAGCTACTAGAAGCACGTTTGCTTGCACTGCGTACAAGAAAGATTATTCGAGAAAACTTGGCTTGGTCTTTGGGTTACAACCTGTTAATTTTGCCTTTGGCGGTCGCAGGTTTAGTGGCTCCCTACATTGCAGTAGTTGGCATGTCTGCAAGCTCAATTATCGTTGTATCTAACTCTTTGCGCCTGCTCAAAGAGAAATAAGTAGAGAAAGCAAACATGGAAAGTCTTTATATATTGATTCCCATCGCTATCGTTCTCGTTTGTGTTGCTGTCGCCGTTTTTCTTTGGGCGGTAAGAAGCGATCAGTTTGAAGATCTTGAACGGCAAGGGCACAACATTCTTCTCGACGAAGAAGACCAATCTAATAGTGATAAAAAGTAGCGACCTTTATGACTCCTGATTTTATCGGTGCGTTGATGATCGGCTTAGTAGGAGCCGGTCATTGTATGGGTATGTGTGGTGGTATCGCGTCTCTACTTACCATGGGCTCTTCTGCTAAAAATAAAACTACCCCTCTTATCCCCCTCTTCTACAACCTCGGACGATTGATCAGTTATACCTTAATAGGTGCATTAGTGGGTGGTGCTATATCAGGTTTATCTGAGCTTAGTGGGTTAACGCACTCTCTTGCTTGGTTAAGGCTGATTGCTGCGTTATTCATGATCCTGGTCGCGCTGTATATTGCTAAATGGTGGCAAGGCTTACTTTTAATAGAAAAGCTAGGGCAGTATATCTGGCGCTTTATCTCGCCGGCAGGGAAGAATCTGTTGCCACTAAAGCATCCTCTTCACGCGTTGCCATTTGGCTTTATTTGGGGTTGGTTACCATGTGGCTTAGTTTATTCAGCGCTTACTTGGTCGGCGGTTTCTGGTAGTGCGATGAACGGCGGCCTAATTATGCTTGCGTTTGGGCTCGGAACGCTACCTGCAATGCTTATTATTGGATACGGTGCCCATCATTTTCAGAAATTACAAAAATCATTAATATTTAGAAATATTTCAGCATTAATCCTTATTGGCTATGGTACGTATACCGCTGTAGGAGCCTTAGCGTTACTCGGTTTCATATAACGTTAAACTCTATTGAGGTGACATTTTTGCTACCCTTTAGGATTAAGCGATGCTAAAATATTGATGTATATCAAATAGTGAAAGGTTGTTATGATTTCTGAAAAACCTGCAACAAAGCGTATCCAATCAGGCGGTTGCGCCATTCATTGCCAAGATTGTAGCATTAGTCAACTGTGTATCCCGTTCACTCTAAATGAGGCAGAACTTGATCAGCTTGACCAAATCATCGAACGTAAGAAGCCTATTCAAAAAGGACAAGAGCTTTTTAAGGCCGGTGATGAGCTAAAATCGCTATACGCTATCCGCTCTGGTACCATCAAGAGCTATACGATCACAGAGCAAGGTGATGAGCAAATCACAGCGTTTCACTTAGCTGGAGACTTAGTCGGTTTCGATGCTATCACTGGTGACTCCCACCCTAGCTTTGCTCAAGCACTCGAAACGTCGATGGTATGTGAAATCCCATACGAAATTTTAGACGATCTATCGGGTAAAATGCCTAAGCTTCGCCAGCAAATCATGCGTTTGATGAGTAACGAAATTAAAGGTGATCAGGAAATGATTTTGCTTCTTTCTAAAAAGAACGCAGAAGAGCGACTAGCTGCTTTCCTTTACAACCTATCAACGCGTTTTTCTCAGCGTGGATTCAGCCCTAGAGAGTTTCGTTTAACTATGACTCGTGGTGATATTGGCAACTACCTTGGTCTTACAGTCGAAACGATCAGTCGTTTGTTAGGTCGTTTCCAGAAATCTGAGATCCTAAGCGTAAAAGGTAAATATATCACTATCTTAGACCACGATGCATTGATGGAACTTGCTGGTGTAACTAAAGAATAATACACCCTAATTATTGATGTAGCTCGAAAATGAGCTACATCATATTTCTCATAAATTCCTTTCGAAAGTCCTCAAAAAGTTCTCCAAACTAAGCTACAGTAAAAATGTACGGTGAGTACTCCAAAATACTGATTTAATTTACATTCAGTATCTGGTTTTGCAATAGAAGTGGGCTTAGTTATGAGTATATACAGTAAGATCCTTGTTGTAGCTGACATCAATAATGATGAGCAGCGCGCACTTGCAAGAGCTGTTCAATTAGCTCAAAAAAGTGTATCTAGAAGCCGAATCACTTTCTTTTTATCCATTTACGATTTCTCGTATGACATGACGTCAATGCTATCAGTGGATGAAAGAGATGCTATGCGTCGAGGTGTCATTCATCAGCGTGAGCAGTGGATGCGTAAAATTGCTCAACCATACCTAAACGATGGCTTCGACTTTGATGTTTGTGTTGTCTGGCACAACCGCCCTTATGAGGCGATTATTGCTGAAGTCTATGCAGGCAATCATGACCTAGTCATCAAAGGCACACGTAAGCATGATGTTTTAGAGTCTGTCATTTTCACACCGACAGATTGGCACTTGTTGCGAAAATGCCCTATTCCAGTGCTTCTTATTAAGAATGCTGCTTGGCCGGAACAAGCAAGTATCCTTGCCTCAGTACATGTGGGTTCAGAAAACCCGACTCATATTGATCTCAACGATACGATGGTCGAGCGATTAAAAGAAATCACCACTCGGCTTGAGGCCAAGCCATATCTTGTTAACGCCTACCCCGTTACACCGGCGAACATTACGATTGAACTTCCTGAATTTGACCCAACGACTTATACCGATGCGGTGCGAGGTCATCATTTAACGGCTATGAAAGCACTACGCCAAAAACATGGTCTTGATGAAGAACAAACGATAGTTGAGCAAGGTTTACCTGAAAATGTCATTCCGGCAGCTGCAGAGCGCTTGAACGCAGCAATGGTTATTTTAGGTACCACAGGGCGAACAGGGCTTTCTGCTGTCTTTATTGGTAATACAGCGGAGCACGTAATTGATAAAATAAATTGCGATGTGTTGGCTCTAAAACCAAAAGGCTACATTAGTCCTCTCGATCCAAATACAGCAACCTAATCTCTCTTTAGTATTGTTATGTATTGAGCGCTTTCAAATAAGCGCTAATAAATCCCCCCAATACAGGGGGATTTTTGTTTGGGAACAGTTAAAGCATTGGGTACAAAAAAGGAGGTCTAATTGACCTCCTTTTTTACGAGTTAGATGTTCGTAACATCGATGAACATTGATTCATCAATATTCGTCGAAGAAACGACAGCCTCATTAAATTCATACTCTTCGCGGTTACCTTCACGATCTAGCGGTAAGTTAACAAAGTCGAACAATTCGCGGTCTGCTAGTTGGCTTGGGCTTACGTTTTGAATTGATTTAAAAATTGCTTCCACACGCCCTGGCGTCTTCTTATCCCATTCAATCAACATTGCTTTTATAGATTGACGCTGAAGGTTCTCTTGAGAGCCACAAAGGTTACACGGAATTATTGGGAAATCCTTGTGCTCAGCGTATTTGATCAAATCTTTTTCACGACAGTAAGTCAATGGACGAATGACCACGTTACGACCATCATCAGAGCGTAGCTTTGGTGGCATCGCTTTAAGGCGAGAGCCGTGGAACATGTTCAAGAACATTGTTTCGACGATGTCATCCATGTGATGACCTAGCGCAAGCTTAGTTGCACCAATCTTCTCTGCAAATGAATACAGCGTACCACGTCGCAGGCGTGAACAAAGACCACAAGTGGTTTTGCCTTCTGGTACCTTCTCTTTTACGACGGAATACGTGTCCTTATCGACAATATAGTAAGGGATATTCAGTGTTTCGAAATACTCTGGCAGAATGTGCTCAGGGAAGCCCGGTTGTTTTTGGTCTAGGTTTACTGCAACCACTTCAAATTTGATTGGCGCAGCTTTTTGAAGATTCAACAGGATATCAAGCATCGCGAATGAATCTTTACCACCGCTAATACATGCCATTACAACATCGCCTTCTTCGATCATGTTGTAATCAGTAATGGCATTTCCAACATGTCTTCTTAGGCGTTTCTGAAGCTTGTTGAATTCTAGGGTTTCTTTTCTTGTATCTATTTGGTTCATTGCGGGCTCTCACATCGCCGATAAATCGACTAGGACTTCCTAACATGGGTTTCTTTGGGGCGTGGATTATACGAGCTTTTTACGCAGGATTAAATGCTTGTCTTATTGAGTCTTTAAGAAAAGAGTGTGAAAGATACTTTAGTTACGGTCAAAATTAAAAAAGAGCTGCGATTGCAGCCCTTTCTAAACGTTCAGTGTTCATTTCTTTGCGTTAGGTAGATAAGGTAACACTCGCATCGTCGGTTCTGGTAGTGTCATTGTGCCACCTTGCCCTATTTCACTTAGTGCGACTTGTATCTTGCCATTGACAATTGGCTTTTCGGTTCCGTTTGATAAAATCACTTTATCATTCAGTTGATTTGCAAACTCCATCGTCACACCTTGAACTTCCGGTGTAAACCAACCCGCAAACATACCGCCTAAATCTTCCAGCATCGTCTGCATTTGAGGTAGAAGAGGCTTAAGTTGCTCGTAAGAAACGTTACCCTGTAATGGTTCTTTGGTCATCACGACAAGTGAGTAATCGCAACGTGTATCTTTTGGGGTATCGATAAAAACCAACGGATTCGCTGACTTTAAGTTTTTATCAACAGGTAAAGGCAACTCTTGTGAAGCAGGGATAACAAACTCTTCATAGTGCTCTTCTTTTTCCATCCAAGCTTTTTCTATCGTACAAATTTGTTTAGTTTTTGCGTCCACAAAAAAGACACCAACTTTCACATCGTCATGCCCTTCTTTATTGTTGTTTTTTAGTTGAGTGTATAACTTTGAGTACGTGAACATGTACTCTTGAGCTTGGGTTATCGGCGATACAAGAATTAGCGCCGCACTTCCCAATAGACTTAGGCTTAACTTTTTCATTTTATCCGTTATTTTATTGCGTCCAGTAGGCGTTGTTATGACGAATCATAGCGCGAAGATCGTGTACATAGGCGATGCCACGTTCAGAATAGGCTAGCAACCCATGCGTTAACTCTGACGCGGTTGCAACCGTTAACAAGCCCTTGTTCTTTTCAGCCAGAGATGTTCTGATTTCACGCAGGTCTGCATACGCTGGGTTTCGATTAACATTCATAAAGTAGCCATGAACAGACTGTTGTACAGAATCGAATTTTTCAACTTCATGAACTTTGTTAGCGCCACGTTGCGCTGGAACAATTCCACAGCCCTTTTTATAACACCATTGGCCGAACAAGTTGTTTGCTTGAGTAGCAAAACGAGAAGTGCCCCACGCAGATTCATTTGCCGCTTGAGTTAGAACCAAGGCTTCAGGTAAGACGTTCACTCGCACAAGCATCTCGTCTAGCCATGCTTGATCAATCTTATCGTTACTCAAGGGCAACGAATACAGAGATGATAACCGCTGAGCATACTCTTGTTGTTCTTGCGTCACTTGTCCCACCTTTAAAGAGGTAAGAAAGGCCCGCTCATGACGAATTCGTTGATTCTCAAGAGCAATTTTAGGCCTTAAAAAATCAAAAAAAGCAGCTTTTTTCTCTTTCGTATCTTTTATTGAATTGAAGTCTGGGATATCACCGATGTATGGCAAGTGTGATAAATCGACATGCTTAATCTTGCCAGAGAGTACGTCAGGATTTTCCACATATTTAAACTGTTTCTCGTAGTGTAAATATGGGCCTATAGAAATAAAAGTGGCGGCTATACAGGTTGCCGCCACTCGTAAACTTATTGATTTCAAAGAATTAGGCATCAAACACCTGTGAGTTACCATCGTGATCATTATCGTTTTTCTGTGTTGTAACGATCTTAAGCTTAATTCCAAACATTTCGCGGTAGAGTATGCCTTTCAAATGGAAGAAGAATGGCAGCACAAAAATCAAGCCAATACCGTAGAACATTGCTGCAATAATAAACATTAACATCACGCCTAAGTAAAGCCCCGCGACCACAAAAATCTTCTTGTTGATTGCGCGAAGTGATAACAGCAACGCTTGCATTGGTGGCACCCTTTTCTCACAAATCAACAAAATAGAGTGACTAAATGCCAAGGAAAGATACAGCGACAGTAAAGGAAAAATCATACCAACCACACCTTGTAGCATTAAGCTCATGAGCGTTGCTAGAATAACAGGAATGGTGAACTGCAACCCCTTTCCAACATGGCGCAACTTAGTCTTCAGGCCAGCGACATGGCTCATAGCCATCAAGCTGATCCCCGCATAAATTGGTGCGCTAATCACCTCATAACTGAAATTCGCGACATAAATAGAAGACACAATATCGTTTGTGAACGACTCTGGGTTCTCAAATGCATCAAGAATAACGCTCAAATCGCCCAACTGCAGTTTTAATGCAATATAGAAAATACCTAACTGGACAAAAAGCAATACAATAATGGCAGGAGAAAATGATAAAAAGTGCTGGATGGTTGCTCGCCAAGCTTCGTTAAAAACCGCGCCAGCTTTAAGCTCGTAGTTGCCAGACAAAGCTCGCTCTACACTCCCCCCAAGATTGAAATCTTTCTCAAAATCGTCGTTCATAGTTTATCCAAGACTAACTTGTAAAATTTTGACTGGAATTCCAGTCAATTAATGTAATCGTCATTATAAAGAAATCTTTCCACATCTAACATCACAACTCACCTACAATCCTTGCAATCTCAACTGTATGGTTGATAATTAACCACTTTCAAGGTCATGAAATTGAAACAATTGTTGAACAAAGTTTAGTGCTATCAAACTGTGTCTAGATGCCAATTAATCTCATAAAAACAGTATGGTAAGGAATGATGGCTTTTTCCTGCAAAATTATTTCTGTTTCAAGATAAGAAAATGCTTTAATTTCACACTTTTGGTGATTATGATGCGCGCCTCAAAAGTGAATGGTTAGTGTCACATCAGCTGGGATAATCCCGGCTTGAACGTGGGGGAAATACAGACGTTGAACGCAAAACCGCAAGCAGGAAAGCCAGTTATTCGTTTATCTGGTATTAGTAAAAGTTTCGATGGTAAGGAAATCATCGGTAATTTAAATCTGGATGTTAATCATGGTGAATTTCTGACGATTCTCGGGCCTTCTGGTTGTGGTAAGACAACAGTTTTACGCATGATTGCAGGTTTTGAAACGGCAGATAACGGTCAAATTATTTTGGATGACCAGGATGTAACACAGGTTCCTGCAGAGCAAAGGCACGTCAACACGGTATTTCAAAGTTACGCATTGTTTCCACACATGACCGTATATGAGAATGTCGCTTTTGGTCTTCGTATGCAGAAAACGCCTACTGCGGACATTGAACCACGAGTAATGGAAGCGCTACGCATGGTGCGCCTAGAAAAAATGGCTCAGCGTAAGCCTCATCAGCTTTCTGGCGGTCAGCAACAACGTATCGCCATTGCGCGTGCGGTTGTTAACAAACCAAAAGTACTGCTGCTAGATGAATCTCTATCTGCACTTGATTACAAACTGCGTAAGCAAATGCAAATCGAGCTTAAACAGCTTCAGCGTCAACTTGGTATTACCTTTATCTTCGTTACGCACGATCAGGAAGAGGCCCTATCGATGTCTGACCGCATTATTGTTATGCGCGACGGTGTTATCGAGCAGGATGGTTCTCCACGTGAGATTTACGAAGAGCCGAAGAACCTATTTGTTGCTCGCTTTATCGGTGAGATCAACGTATTCAACGCAACCATGCTAGAGCGTATCGACGAGAAACGTATCCGTGCAGAAATCGAAGGTGTCGAGTCTGTTGTTTACTACGATCAGGAAGCGCAAGCAGATGAAAAACTGCAAGTACTACTTCGCCCAGAAGACTTACGTATCGAAGAGATCAAAGAGTCTGAAGAAAAAGGCATCGTAGGTCACGTAACAGAGCGTACCTATAAAGGTATGACGCTTGATTCCGTTATCCAATTGGATTCAGGCATGCGTGTAATGGTTAGCGAATTCTTTAACGAAGATGATCCTGATGTGGACCACTCACTTGGCCAGAAAGTCGCTATCACTTGGGTTGAGAGTTGGGAGGTAGTCCTCAATGATAAGCAAGAAGATTAATCTTCAAAACGCGATCATTACCTTAATCGTCGGTTGGTTAACACTTTTCGTGTTGGTACCAAATGTGATGATTATCGGTACGAGTTTCTTAACGCGTGATGAAGCAAACTTAATCGAAATGACATTTACTTTCGACAACTACTTACGTCTACTCGACCCCTTGTATGCGAAAGTGCTGATGCACTCGTTCTACATGGCGATTGTGGCGACGTTGTTGTGTTTAGTAATTGGTTACCCATTTGCTTACATCATAGCGAAAATGCCAGAGAAATGGCGCCCATTCATGTTGTTCTTAGTTATCGTACCTTTTTGGACAAACTCTCTTATCCGTACTTACGGCCTGAAGATTGTTCTGGGTACACAAGGTATTTTGAACAAATCATTAATGGCGATGGAAATCATCGATAAGCCATTACGTATTATGTACACCGAAACAGCAGTAATGATTGGTCTTGTGTACATCCTGCTTCCATTTATGATTCTGCCGCTTTACTCGGCAATCGAGAAGTTGGACAACACTTATATCGAGGCGGCGAAAGATCTTGGTGCGAACAAGTTCCAAACCATTACGAAAGTGATTCTACCTCTTACAATGCCTGGCATTATCGGTGGTTGTTTGTTGGTTCTGCTACCAGCACTAGGTATGTTCTACATCTCTGACCTTCTTGGTGGTGCGAAGAACCTACTGATTGGTAACGTTATTAAGAGCCAAGTATTGAACGCTCGTGACTGGCCATTTGGTGCTGCGACCAGTATCGCCCTCACCTTCGCAATGGCTGTGATGCTTTACGCTTACTACAGAGCAGGCAAACTATTGAATAAGAAAGTGGAGCTAGACTAATGGGACGCACAGTTAGATTTAGCTTTATGGCGCTGGTGTATGCATTTTTGTATCTGCCAATCATCGTCTTAATTGTTAACTCATTTAATGCCAACAAATTTGGTATGAAATGGGGTGGTTTCACCACGAAATGGTACGAAACCTTAGTAAATAACGACAGCCTAATGCAAGCTGCATGGCATTCATTGAACGTAGCGGTATTCTCAGCGACAGCAGCAACCATCATTGGTAGCTTAACGGCCGTTGCCCTATTCCGTTACTCGTTCAAAGGTAAAGGTGCGGTAAACGGCATGCTGTTTGTCGTGATGATGTCTCCAGATATTGTTATGGCGATTTCATTGCTTGCTCTGTTCCTAGTATTAGGCGCGCAGCTTGGCTTCTTTACTCTATTGATTGCTCACATCACCTTCTGTCTACCATTCGTTGTGGTAACAGTGTACAGCCGCTTAAATGGCTTTGATGTGAAAATGTTGGAAGCTGCAAAAGACCTTGGTGCAAGCGAATGGGTAATCTTGAAACAGATCATCCTTCCTCTTGCTAAACCAGCGGTTGCTGCAGGTTGGCTACTGAGCTTTACCCTGTCTTTGGACGATGTGATCATCAGCTCGTTTGTAACGGGTCCAACATACGAAATCTTACCATTGAAGATTTACTCCATGGTTAAGGTGGGCATTTCACCGGAAGTGAACGCCCTAGCAACGGTGATGTTGATTGTTTCTTTGGTCTTGGTAGTAATTTCTCAGTTGCTAGCAAGAGAAAAAGTGAAGTAGAATCCGCACCTGTTAACATCACGAAACAGAATGGTTACATGCCATTCTGTTTTTCTATCTATCGTCCAAAATTGGACAACGTTTGGTTTGGAGCTAACGTCAATGAAAAAATGGGCTACTCTATTAGCTGGTAGTGCATGTGCGCTTTCTCTGTTCTCTGGTACAGCGACAGCGGATGATAAAGAACTAGTATTTATGAACTGGGGTCCTTACATCAACAGTAATATCCTAGAGCAATTTACTAAAGAAACTGGCATCAAAGTGATCTACTCGACTTACGAGTCGAACGAAACTTTGTATGCAAAGCTAAAAACCCATAACCAAGGTTATGACCTAGTAGTACCTTCAACGTACTTCGTGGCGAAGATGCGTGACGAAGGCATGCTACAAAAGATCGATAAGACTAAGCTGAAAAACTTCGGCAACCTAGATAAAAACTACCTAGACAAGCCTTACGATCCAAGTAACGACTACTCTATCCCACACGTTGTTGCGATTACAGGCCTAGCGGTTAACGCAGATATGTACGATCCAAACGACTTCCAAAGCTGGGCTGACCTATGGAAGCCTGAGCTTGAAGGTCAAGTAATGTTGATGGACGACACTCGTGAAGTGTTCCATATCGCTCTGCGTAAACTTGGCTACTCAGGTAACTCAAAAGACCCTAAGCAAATCGATGAAGCGTACGCTGAGCTACAAAAGTTGATGCCTAACGTTTTAGTTTTCAACTCTGACAACCCTGGCGCACCTTACATGTCTGGTGAAGTGGGCGTTGGTATGCTTTGGAACGGTAGCGCCGCAGCGGCACAAAGTGAAGGCCTGAACCTTAAACTCGTTTTTCCTAAAGAAGGCGGTATCGGCTGGGTTGATAACTTCGCTATCTCTTCCGGTGCGAAGAACGTAGAAGCCGCTCACAAGATGATTGACTTCCTACTGCGCCCAGAAATCGCAGAGCAAATCTCTCGTGATACTGGCTACCTAACGGCGGTGGAAGAATCGAATGCTAAGTTTAAAGACGTTGCCCCACTGTTCCCTTCTCAAGAAGACCTTGACCGCGTTGAATGGCAAGATGCGGTTGGTGATCTAACCGTTAAGTACGAAGATTATTTCCTCAAGCTGAAAGCGGGACAATAATCTAGCTTGTGTAACAAGTCATCAACCATAGGAAAATAGGCAGCAATACGCTGCCTATTTTTGTCTTAGGCTGATATAATCGCGCGTTGCTAGGTTTATTTGTCTTGGTATCATAGATTTATCGTCTCATAACAAGGAGACAACGATATTCAAGCTAAATGAACATATTTGTGCTTACTGCGATTTGGCTCAAATTGATAACTCCAACTAGTATTGACTTGTCCAATCGCGAAACAAAACGGAAAACAAATGAAAAGTAAATTCTACGCAAGCGCTCTATGTGCAGCGACGCTCATCGCTACCCCTGCAATGGCTGCTGATCAAGAACTGTATTTCTACAACTGGTCGGAATACATTCCAAACGAAGTTCTTGAAGACTTTACAAAAGAAACTGGAATCAAAGTTATTTACTCTACATACGAATCTAACGAGAGTATGTATGCAAAACTAAAAACTCAAGGTTCTGGTTACGACTTGGTAGTACCGTCTACCTATTTCGTCTCTAAAATGCGTAAAGAAGGCATGCTACAACAGATCGACAAAGAGAAATTATCTCATTTTGCCGATCTTGATACTAACTTCCTAAACAAACCGTTCGATCCGAACAACAACTACTCTATCCCATACATTTGGGGTGCGACCGGTATTGGTATCAATGCTGACATGCTAGACAAGTCATCGGTTTCTAAATGGGATGATTTCTGGGATAGCAAGTGGGAAGGTCAACTAATGCTGATGGATGATTCTCGCGAAGTATTCCACATTGCATTGACTAAGCTTGGTTACTCACCAAACACGACTAACCCAGAAGAAATCAAAGCCGCTTACGAAGAACTGAAAAAGCTAATGCCAAACGTATTAGTATTTAACTCAGATTTTCCTGCAAACCCTTACCTTGCGGGTGAAGTTTCACTAGGCATGCTTTGGAACGGTTCTGCATACATGGCTCGTCAAGAAGGTGCGAACATCGACATCATCTGGCCAGAAAAAGGCACTATCTTCTGGATGGACAGCCTAGCAATTCCAGCTGGTGCGAAGAACGTTGACGCAGCTCATAAGATGATCGATTTCCTACTACGTCCTGAGAACGCAGCTAAGATTGCACTAGAGATTGGTTATCCTACGCCAGTTAAAACGGCACACGATCTGCTACCGAAAGAATTTGCTAATGATCCAAGCATCTTCCCACCACAAGAAGTGATGGACAGCGGTACTTGGCAAGATGAAGTTGGCGAAGCGAGCGTAATGTACGATGAGTACTTCCAAAAGCTAAAAGTGAACAACTAATTCGTTAGTTTTAAAGATATGAAAAAGCGGCTCATGAGCCGCTTTTTTGTTCTTAATGACAAGACAAAAACTCTTCCTGTTGAAGTTATTACGCTCTTTCTTTTCCTTCTAGAGCCAGTATCTCGTCAACTAATTTTGGAACCTCAACGCTTGCTTTTCCGTAGCGTTTTTCCTCAAATTCACTTTCTACCGCACTAGGTTCTAGGTTAATTTCAATGGTATGTGCGCCGTGCATTTTTGCATCATGAACAAAACCTGCTGCGGGATACACAACGCCAGAAGTCCCAATAGAAATAAACAAATCTGCTTCTTCTAATGACGCGTAGATATCACCCATTCGCAGTGGCATTTCACCAAACCAAACAATATGTGGTCGCATTTGTGAAGGGATCTGACAACAGTGACAAAGTTCGCCTGTCTTAATGTCCTCATTGTGCTCTACTACTTGGTTAGATTCACTACAGCGCGCCTTGAGCAACTCACCATGCATGTGAATCACATTCTGACTGCCACCTCTTTCGTGAAGGTTGTCTATATTTTGAGTGATGACCGTCACTTTACCTTCTAACTCAGCCTCTAGCCGACCTAATGCTTCATGCGCTGCATTAGGCTTTATCGCATTATCTTGAAGTTTCTTGCGGCGTTGGTTGTAAAAATCTTGAACAAGGTCCGGATCGCGAGCAAACCCTTCAGGTGTTGCTACATCTTCAATACGGTGATTCTCCCAAAGGCCATCTTGCGCACGAAATGTTTGAATACCAGATTCGGCCGAGATACCTGCACCAGTAAGTACTACAATATTTCTATAAGGGAAATTCATAACTCATCCTTGCTGTTTTTTCATTAGCTTAACACTGAAAGAATAGCAACAGTAGTAATATGGATTAGACCATAGTCGTAATGGTCACTATTAGAATTACAATTTAAGAGGAACAGCAATGAGACAAGTATCTCTAGCGTTTATATTGCTTATGACTTTGGCAGGCTGTCAACTTACCAATGTTGAAGGCGAAGTCGATGATGTAAAGGTAAGAGTCAGCTCCAATGATGATGACCATCGAGGTAATGGTAATTTCTGTCCTCCAGGCCAAGCCAAGAAAGGCAATTGCTAAAAGAGCGGCTTTATGCCGCTCCCATATTGGCCTCAATCCTCGTTGGTCGAAGATATTTTATGAATGGCTAGGTCAGCGCCATTGAATTCGTCTTCTTCTGAAAGCCTTAGTCCCATACTGGTATTAATCGCGCCGTAGACTGCAAGTGCCCCAAGCACAGCGATGGAAATGCCCAAAAGCGTTCCTAGAAACTGAACGATAATGCTCACGCCCCCTAGCCCACCCAACGAGCTTTGGCCAAAGATCCCCGCAGCAATACCACCCCAAGCGCCACATACACCGTGTAAAGGCCAGACACCCAGCACATCATCAATCTTGGTTTTGTTTTGTAGGTGGGTAAAAAGATAAACAAATAGCACGCCAGCAATCGCACCTGTCACTAAAGCACCGATAGGATGCATTAAGTCTGAGCCCGCACATACAGCAACTAAGCCAGCCAGTGGGCCGTTATGAATAAAGCCAGGGTCATTCTTACTAGCCAACAATGACGCGACAATGCCTCCGACCATTGCCATCAATGAGTTCATAGCCACCAAGCCACTTATGCCTGACACAGTTTGAGCTGACATGACGTTGAAGCCAAACCACCCCACTCATAAGATCCAAGCTCCCAAGGCCAAAAAAGGAATATTCGAAGGTGCAAAGTTGGTGTGCTTTCCTGCTCGAACTCTGCCTTTTCTCATGCCCAAAAACACGACGGCAACAAGCGCTATCCAGCCGCCAACACCATGTACAACGACTGAACCTGCAAAATCGTGGAAGCCATAACCAAAGGTATTTTCAAACCAAGCTTGAACACCAAAGTTTCCGTTCCAGATCATTCCCTCAAATAACGGGTATACGATGCCGACAGTGAAAAATGTTGCGATTAGAATCGGATAAAAACGAGCTCGTTCTGCGATACCACCTGAAACAATAGCGGGAATCGCTGCAGCTAAGGTCAGCAAGAAAAAGAACTTCACTAACTCGTAACCATTGCCTTGAGATAATGTCTCAGCATCAGCAAAGAAGGTGCCGCCATAAGCGACCCAGTATCCAATAAAAAAATACGCGATGGCGGATATACCGAAATCAACCAATATCTTAACTAAAGCATTAACTTGGTTCTTTTGGCGCACGGTTCCTACTTCAAGAAAAGCGAAACCAGCATGCATCAAAAAAACCATGATTGCGCCAAGTAGTAAGAAAAGTGTGTCGGAACTTTGCGTGAGAGTTTGTACAGCGCCGTGTACCTGATTGGCAGTTACACTCATTATAATTGTCTCCATTGATCTGTAGCGCACTTATCCTGTGCATCAAAGTTAGGCTCATCACCAATTTGGTGAACTTGATTTATAGAGCGTCTAACAGAGCAATTCTCATTCCATAATTTATATTTCTAACACTTACGCTTTAATTTATTGTTTTGTATGAACTTTAATAAAATTAGGTATTCTTGAAATGGTGTTTAACATGCTAATAAATGCACCAATGTGGTTTTAGTGCACCAACATAATGCGCACCATATAGCTCAACAAAACGTAAAAGCCACCTCATGAGAGGTGGCTTATATACTGAATTGCTAACTAAAGGAGTTTATCGAGTGATCTTCCCTGCTTTTACATCTTCTAGCCAACGCCCTTCAACAAGATAAGGTGGAAGCCAACCGGTTTCAACAGATAGACGGTTGCCTTTGTCGTACCATATTAACTTCTACTAAGCGTGCCTATTGTGCTCTTTAATCATTTCTGCGATTTCCTTGCGTCCCCACTCATAAGTAAACGCTATAGCGTCCATGTCTTTCATAGAGTTACCAGTATATTTTACCTTTGTATCTATACCAGCTTTTAGTAATAGCTCCACAATATTTTTATGACCTGCATGGATCGCAGCAAACAATGGGTTGCGGTCTGGTTCAGATATATCCATCACTGCATTTCTTTCTAGAAAATAGGTAAGTAAGTCTAAATGACCTTCATATGCAGCTGTATTTAAAGGAGTTACACCTGAAGGCCCCCCCTTAACATTTACATCAATACCTAGATTCACCAGAAGCTCTACAATTTTATCTTGCCCTTGCTCCGTTGCGATATGCAACCAAGAACCCAGAGGCGTAATTAGATGAAGTAATTTGTCATCTCCTGAGAGAATTTTTTCAACCTCACTCACGTCACCGGATCTAATCGCGGCCATTACATCTTTTGCGCTATGCTCACCTGCCATATTTATCTCCTCAGCTGCGGTTTTAACCAGTAATTTTAAAGCATTAACTATATCACCGCGTTTACCCAACATTTATCTGTCACTTTAAGAGTATCAACAACCTGCCGCAACGCATAAATATCATACTGACCTTGAATCCGATTTGGAGCCCACACTAAGTTCTCCCTGCGGATTGCTATTAGCTCTTTGCGCTCATCTAAATCTTCATTGATATACATTTGGTAGTCAGCGAGATCATTTGGTGTCAATTGAGGTTCCGCCTTTCTCCTCATGCTAACTTTCTTTTTATTATCAGACATTTAATCCAGTCCTAATTCTGCGTTAAATTCTTTTACATTAACTGAAGAAACCTCTCCAGCATCAGAAATAGCCGCTGCGGTGTGAATATATCTAACAGGAGTTTTTTTTCTCAATGCTTTTTATACTTCTGGCCGCTTTCCTTCGGTTGTATCTTTGTCCTTTTGAGCCATTAGAACAGTAATTGCAGTTGCATATTCAGTTGTCCCTTGCTGATATGCCATGTTACCTATCTTACGGCTGCGCAGCGGGCTGCTCCCTCCTTTGGCCTCAACAATTATAATTTCACCTAGTGGCGGCTCTGCCACCTAGTAAACCATATCAAAATCGCCCGGCTTCTAAATTTACCTTAGGGATGAAGCAGCTTAGCATTAGGACGTTTACTCCGGACAAAGTCATCCGCGGCTAACTCACCAATTTTTGCAGATTTCTGATTAATCTTGGCGATTTGAGCGTTATATCCATCTTCGCCAGTTCGAGCCTTCCTAGCCTCTTAACGTTCTTTCAAACACTCTTCAATTTTTGCTTTGTTTCGTTTTATTAGCTCATAATCACTCATATAGATTTCTGAGTTTTTTTATACTCTGCTTTATTCAGCACAAGATCTTCAGTGAAGATCGTGCAACCTTCTTCCCCGCCAACTTTCTCAGAGTCAAAAACATGCGCATTGACAAATTCCTCAATCCCAACAACATACTGCACTTCGTGTCTGCTGCCATCTTCTCCGACGGATGACTCTTTTGCAGCGTTTAAAATCTGATCGCAAACCTCTTGGGGGACATCGCTTTGGGCCTGATACTCTGCCTACATTTGACCCAAGCGTTTTAGCCCTTCTTCACACAAGAAGCCTGTTGGGTCAATCCACTGGATAGGATTGACTGCATATTGGTAATGCCACTATTGACAGTTCAACTAACAAGCTCCCAATCATAAATATAAAAGCCACCTCGTAAGAGATGGCTAAAAAAATACCCGAGGAGCTCTAAAAAGGACGCCATTCACTTTCTGACTTAAATACCACTCCTGAAAAATCTTTGTTCTCGATTAATTCAGCCAGTTTTTCATCGACACATAATAACCACTCGATAGCATCCAGTTGAAATATAGTTTTCTGCATTTCAATATCTTTCTTAAGGACAACTCGATCAATTGAATCAACCTCTCCATCAAACTCACTAAATATTGAATGATTTCTATCCAGTAAATCGCAAATCGCAAGAACATTTAAAAAATAGTATTCACCAAAACTTTTACCTTGGTAATTAACCTCAATCGGTAGGAATTCAACTTCACTCGTTTGTGTGTGCTTAGAAATTAAATCAGATAACCGTCGACTCACGATTAATAAAGGACCACTAAGAAAACTATCCGCAGGCTTGTCATCTGATATGACATCAATAGTAACTTTTGGCCATTTGTCTCCTAGGGCAACGCCTCCCGTCAGATTCAATCCTATTAATACACTAGACTGCGTTACTTTGCCTTGAGTAAAATCGGAGTCTCTATCTACCTTGTTGGTCCAAATTTTAAGTGTCATTACTACTTCCTACTTTTCCATTGCGGATCATCCAATTGCGATCGAGCTTCATTCTTTTCCAGAGCATTCCTAATGTTACTTTCTGTTTTCCAATTTCATCTACAAAAATCATATCATCGATCAAACCACGACCATACTTAGTTTACAACGCTCTCATTTCTCGTCGAACTAAAGCACCTGAGAACCTTGGTGCCTTGCACTTAGATGTCTACCCACGTGTCAGGGAAGGCCTATTTCGACAGATGTTTTAATATTAGTTGGAAGTGCAATCCCATTTGCACCTCTGTTAATGTTGTAATCAAGTTCGGTAGCTCTATGCATGACCGGATATTCCTGAGCAATATTGATACTAATTTGGTGATTTCCAGCATGGTTTTCAGGTAACCCGCCAACTATTTCGTTATTTAACTTGAGCCCACAACCTCTTCTTAAAGAACCGCCATAATAATTCGCAACACTCCCCTCCTTTGAGTTTTATTTAAGGGGATGATTTGGACAATTTCCTCTATACCTACAACATATTGAACTTTGCGTTTACTACCATCTGAATGATTGATATAACGATGAAAAGTAACTTCGTTCTTCTCGCAATCAATATGGTCTAAATCGTATTCATATCGAATATGATTTTTAACTTTGGGTTTTCTGATAATGCCACGAATGATTGGTCGTTCGGCAAACAACAAACTCCCCACCATAAATATAAAGCCATTTCAAGAGAAAGATGGCTTATAGACTGAATTGCTAACTAAAGGGTGTTATTGAGTGATCTTCCCTGCTTTTACATCTTCTAGCCAACGTCCTTCAACAAGATAGGGTGGAAGCCAACCGGTTTCAACAGATAGACGGTTGCCTCTGTCGTACCACATGCAAGCCATGCCAAGCAGAGGGAAATTAATGAACGTGCGGAGCCCTATTCTATCTGGCCCTAATTCTCTAAGATGATATTTCTCTTGGAACTGTAGGTTTTTAACGAGCACTTCCTCAAAATCATAACCAATATTAGTAGTGAGCGCTGCGAAGGTTTCTAGGATCCCCATCGCAATTTCCAACGCCCAATTATCCCCTTGAGCTACCGCTGCGTCCATTGCTGCAACCAGCTTATTAGGATAATCCGATGTGCGGTTGTGGAACGACTGAATGACGTCTACTAGCATATAAGACAGCTCACCCGCTTTGGTAGAGCTCTGTCTCATCAAAGAAATCGAAAAGTTCGCTAACACATCCATGCTAGCTTTGTCACGAACGATGACAGAGGTAAAATACGCATCTAGCCACATTGAGGGGCAAATGAAGCCTGTTTTTAAAATACCTTCGCCTTTCCATGTTACTTCTGGATAATCAGGTAATTTAATGCTTTGAGGCTCGCTTGGCTTGATGGCAAGTTGATGGTAAAAAGCACGCATCAATGATGATTCATATAGACATAGCGTGCCGATTCTCTCATCATCGTCTAATGGAGGTAACCATGTATACAGACGGAGCTGATAAGAAATACCATCGCTCAAGTAAACCAAGTTTTCTCTTTTTATAGATATGCGCCTTTTCCTTTTGTCTAAACTCTCTTTTATTTCTTCTCGATAAGCTTCTCTTTCAAAATCACTTAGTTCAACATGAGCTACTCGTTCAACCTTTTTTACCTCTGAGCTATCAACCACTTCTGAACTCTCCTATATCTATATCAAACTCTTTTGCTTTGAACTTGGAAACCTTACCGCTAGAGGGTATTTCTGCTTGTGTATGTAATTTCAGTTGGTGCCTCGTAAATCATATCAAAGTCGCCTGGCTTCGAAATTGAGGCTCTATGTAACAACAGTTCAAAGGCTGAGCATATATTCCAAAAATGCCTCAAATGTTGTCCATGATTGGGCTTCTTTACCAAACAATTCATCTATGAAAAGGGCTACTTGCCCCGATCTTTCTGATTCATTTGAAAATAAAAAGTAGTAGCCACCTCCGGCATAGCGCTCTAATACGCAACCGTTTTGTGGTATTTTCTCAAAATCACTCGGTATCTCATCCTCGCGAAGTTCAAGAGTGCGCTCAACTGTAAGATAGTCCTCATCTTCAGAGTATCCATAAATCGTATGACCAAACCACTCAACGTAACCATATTTTCTTAGAAAAACTTTATATGGCTCCGGAAAGGATAATCCTAGCTGATTTTCCATTTCATGAATTGATACGTCATTCAACTCTCCAAAGCACTCAAACCCTTCTTTTTCGGTGAATTGATCGAGCATTACGTCTAAGCTTCTCATATTTAAAACTCTATTTTTGATATATATTTTGCCTTCATCGTACCAGTGCAATCGCTTATTGTACTTCTGATGAGGCTTGGAATTCATTACCCTGAAGTTATTGAACGAGTTATCCCCTTTCCGAAATAAAAGAGGTCTTATGGTGAATGATTAAATCCGTCGAGAAGTCTTCCTGATTTAATCATTTTGAACAACTGCTTTGAAGTAAAACGCTTCGCTGCCTCTTTTGTAATCGCGTAACAACGAACCCCTCACCATAAACTTATAAGCCACCTCGTAAAAGATGGCTTATAAGTAAAGAGAATTTATCTAGTGATCTTCCCTGCTTTTACATCTTCTAGCCAACGTCCTTCAACAAGATAGGGTGGAAGCCAACCGGTTTCAATAGATAGACGGTTGCCTTTGTCGTACCACATACATGCCATGCCAAGCAGAGGGAAGTTGATAAAAGTTCTGATGCCTATCCTATCTGGTCCCAATTCTCGAAGATGATATTTCTCTTGGAACTGTAGGTTTTTAACGAGCACTTCCTCAAAATCATAACCAATATTAGTAGTGAGCGCTGCGAAGGTTTCTAGGATCCCCATCGCAATTTCCAACGCCCAGTTATCCCCTTGAGCTACCGCCGCGTCCATTGCTGCAACCAGCTTATCTGGGTAGTCCGATGTGCGGTTGTGGAACGACTGAATGACGTCTACTAGCATATAAGATAACTCGCCCGCTTTGGTAGAACTCTGTCTCATCAAAGAAATAGGAAAGTTTGCCAATACGTCCATGCTAGCTTTGTCACGCACAATCACCGAAGTAAAATAAGCATCTAACCATCGATTAGGGTGTAAACATCCAGTTTTCAAAATACCTTCGCCTTTCCATGTCACTTCTGGATAATCAGGTAATTTAACGCTTTGAGGTTCATTTGGTTTAATGGCAAGTTGATGGTAAAAAGCACGCATCAATGATGCCTCATAAAGGCAAAGTGTTCCGATTTGTTCAGTTTCTATTGAAGATGGAAAGCAACTATACCACCTCACTTGTTCTGAAACGTCGTCGCTAAGAGCGACTAAGTTCTCCCTGCGGATTGCTATTAGCTCTTTGCGCTCATCTAAATCTTCATTGATATACATTTGGTAGTCAGCGAGATCATTTGGTGTCAATTGAGGTTCCGCCTTTCTCCTCATGCTAACTTTCTTTTTATTATCAGACATTTAATCCAGTCCTAATTCTGCGTTAAATTCTTTTACATTAACTGAAGAAACCTCTCCAGCATCAGAAATAGCCGCTGCGGTGTGAATATATCTAACAGGAGTTTTTTTTCTCAATACTTTTTATACTTCTGGCCGCTTTCTATTCGGTTGTATCTTTGTCCTTTTGAGCCATTAGATCAGTAATTGCAGTTGCATATTCAGTTGTCCCTTGCTGATATGCCATATTTCCAACCTTACGGCTGTCTAGTGGGCTAATACCTCTTAACGTCTACGAGAATAATTTCCCTGGGTTTTGGGTTCTTCTACAAGGTAGGCCATACCGTAGTCTCCTGGTTGTAAGAAAACACGCCATTATTTTTTAGGGGACAACTCCTAGTTAAGTGACATACCGTTGAGTCTTAGCCATAAAATGCCATGTGTCACGAAACATGAACGCCAAAAATAGAGATCTAACCTATTTTTTCCAGTACCCTCTAGATGCTCGCTCTGGGATTACCAGATTCCAAACAGATTTACTGCCTATAGATTCGTAAAACTCGGCGGCCCCGATCTCTTTAGTGGACGGCTGAAACCAATGAGGTTGAGGCACTTTTTTAGAATTCCATTAGAAACTGCCATAGCAATTGCTGTTTCACAGCACTCAACGTCGGTCAAGCCTTTGAAGGGGCCCTCCTTATATAAAATAAGTTTTTTCCGAGCCACTATATTGAGCAATTACAGACGTAACTGCCTTTCTATCACCATTATTTATTTTCAAAGTAAGCCCGACTTTCCTAGCAAGGCTTTTAAATCGCACTCATTATTAGTAACCCACTTTTTAAGAGCCATATCATTAATAATGTTATCTCTGAAATTTATGAGTATAGTCACAAGATCATCTTCAAAATTCATTTTATCCTCAACTTTGTAATGGGATAACCTAGCTATCGTCCCAACTTTTAGTTTCTCCTAGAAATTGATTAACTCCACCTTCACCGACTGCTGGGTAAAAATCGCTCGTAGGCTCCCATCCAACGCTTAATGCCCCCAAAAAGGGCGAGATACCGTTAGTTTTATTAATTCATTGACTGGAATTTTGACTAGAGCTTCTGATATGTTTTTTACCTTTTGGTTTTCGGATTTTGACTTGCGAACGAACGCCATCTTCTCCGACAGATGACTCTTTTGCTGCTTCTAAAATCTGATC
>NZ_JAWOSW010000025.1:0-54857 GCF_033338535.1 Vibrio sp. Vb2131 | reverse complement strand
TGTTTTACCGTGGTCAACGTGGCCGATAGTACCAACGTTAACGTGCGGTTTCGTACGTTCAAATTTTTCTTTAGACACGATCGTGTTCCTTCCTAGTTATGATTCGTCGTGATCATTATTGATCGACGACGCGCCAGAAATTGTTATTTTATGCGCCAACGCCCGTTAGCGCAATATTTGGACGCCCTGATCTCGCAAAAAGTCGTAAACTTTTTGCAGTTCAATCGTCAATTAGTAACCACGCTCTGCAATAATTTTATCTGCGAAGTTTTTCGGCACTTCAGCGTACTCGTGAAACTCCATAGAGTAAGACGCACGGCCTTGAGTTGCAGAACGTAGATCAGTTGCGTAACCGAACATTTCGGATAGTGGTACTTGAGCACGGATGATCTTAAGACCAGCCACACCTTCGTCCATGCCTTCAATGATACCGCGACGACGGTTTAGGTCACCAACAACGTCACCCATCCAGTCTTCCGGAGTGGTTACTTCGACATTCATCATAGGTTCTAGAATCACAGGTTGTGCTTCTAGTGCACCTTTCTTGAATGCCATCGAGCCAGCGATCTTAAACGCCATCTCGCTTGAGTCTACATCGTGGTAAGAACCATCAAATAGTGTAGCTTTAATATCTAGTACAGGGTAACCCGCTAGAACACCACTATTCATTTGCTCTTCGATACCTTTCGATACCGAACTGATGTATTCCTTAGGAATCACACCGCCCACGATTTCGTCTACGAATACGAAACCTTCACCAGGCTCTGAAGGCTCAAGTTTGACCCAAACATGACCGTATTGACCACGACCACCTGATTGACGAACAAACTTACCTTCAACTTCCGCTTTACCACGAATGGTTTCACGGTAAGCAACCTGAGGTTTACCAACGTTACAATCAACGCTGAATTCACGCTTCATACGATCAACGATAATGTCTAGGTGAAGTTCACCCATACCTGAGATCAGAGTCTGACCTGATTCGTCGTCCGTTTCCACGCGGAATGATGGATCTTCCGCTGCTAGTTTACCTAGCGCGATAGCCATTTTCTCTTGGTCTGCCTTAGAACGAGGCTCTACAGCAATCTGAATAACTGGTTCAGGGAACTCCATGCGCTCTAGAATCACTTTGTGGTTCTGATCACACAGTGTGTCACCTGTTGTTACGTCTTTCAGACCGATAGCAGCTGCAATATCACCAGCGCGAACTTCTTTCACTTCTTCACGCTTATTCGCATGCATCTGAACGATACGACCGAAACGCTCTTTCTTCTCTTTTACTGAGTTGTAAACAGCGTCACCCGAGTTTACAACACCGGAGTAAACACGCATGAAAGTTAGCGTGCCCACGAATGGGTCAGTCGCAATCTTAAACGCTAGCGCTGAGAAAGGTTCGTTGTCGTCAGCATGACGCTCAACTTCATTTTCTCTTTCGTCGACACCTTTAATTGCAGGTACGTCAACAGGCGATGGCAAGAACTCAACTACTGCATCCAGTACCGCTTGAACACCTTTGTTCTTAAACGCACTACCACAAGTAGCCAGTACGATTTCGTTATTTAGTGTGCGAGTACGTAGAGCTTGTTTGAGCTCAGCTTCAGTCAATTCACCTTCTTCAAGGTACTTGTCCATCAGCTCTTCGCTAGCTTCAGCAGCGGATTCAACCATGTGGTTGCGCCACTCTTCAGCAAGTTCAATCATGTCAGCTGGGATGTCTTCGTAAGTAAACGAAGTGCCTTGATCGGCATCATTCCAGTTGATCATTTTCATCTTGATAAGGTCGATGACACCTCTGAACTCATCTTCCGCACCAACGTTCAGCTGGATTGGAACAGGAGTCGCACCAAGACGATTCTTAATTTGGTTCACAACGCGTAGGAAGTCTGCGCCCGCACGGTCCATCTTGTTTACAAATACCAAACGTGGAACGTGGTATTTGTCTGCTTGACGCCATACAGTTTCAGACTGAGGTTCAACACCAGATGAGCCACAGAACACAACCACAGCACCATCAAGTACACGAAGAGAACGCTCTACTTCGATAGTAAAGTCAACGTGTCCAGGGGTATCAATGATGTTTACGCGATGCTCAGGGAACTGTGCTTCCATACCACGCCAGAATGTAGTAGTCGCAGCGGATGTGATAGTGATACCACGCTCCTGCTCCTGCTCCATCCAGTCCATGGTTGCTGCACCATCGTGAACTTCGCCGATTTTGTGAGAAAGGCCAGTGTAGAACAGAATACGCTCAGTTGTGGTTGTTTTTCCTGCATCTACGTGAGCACAGATACCGATATTACGGTATAGCTCAATAGGAGTTTTACGAGCCACGATTGTATCCTCTTACTAAGGTGTACCTTAGAGTATAGAAAAGTGCTGCGAGAGAACCTCGCAGCACAGAAGGTATTACCAACGGTAATGAGCGAACGCTTTGTTTGCGTCAGCCATGCGGTGAACGTCTTCACGTTTCTTAACCGCAGTACCTTTGTTCTCAGACGCGTCTAGCATTTCAGCAGCTAGGCGTTGAGCCATAGATTTTTCACCACGCTTGCGCGCAGCTTCAACCAACCAACGCATAGCAAGTGCGTTACGGCGAACCGGACGTACTTCTACAGGTACTTGGTAAGTTGAACCACCAACACGGCGAGATTTAACCTCTACCGCTGGGCGAACGTTTTCAAGAGCTTCTTCAAAAATAGCTAAGTGGTCTTTACCAGACTTTTCAGCCATAGCATCTAGTGCAGTGTAAACGATTTTCTCTGCAGTAGATTTTTTACCGTCAACCATTAGGATGTTAACGAATTTTGCCAGCAATTCAGATTTGAATTTTGGATCTGGAAGGATCTTACGCTGACCAATGACGCGACGACGTGGCATGGATTTATCTCCGTTGTCTTCTTCAGGTTTTATCCAAAACTTTTCAGTTTTTTCAAAAAATTAAAAATAATTTAGTGTTTGGCCTTACTTAACGGAATCCATTAAGACTTAGGACGCTTCACACCGTACTTAGAACGACCTTGTTTACGGTCATTTACGCCAGCACAGTCTAGTGCGCCGCGAACAGTGTGGTAACGCACACCTGGAAGGTCTTTAACACGACCACCACGGATTAGAACAACTGAGTGCTCTTGAAGGTTGTGACCTTCACCGCCGATGTACGATGTAACTTCGAAGCCGTTTGTCAGACGTACACGACAAACTTTACGAAGTGCTGAGTTAGGTTTTTTAGGTGTAGTAGTGTAAACACGAGTACATACACCACGTTTTTGTGGGCACGCTTCTAGTGCAGGCACGTTGCTTTTAACAACTTGCTTTGCACGTGGCTTACGTACCAACTGGTTAATAGTTGCCATTAACTAGCTCCTGATTTACTTGAAAGTAAGCTTTGTGAAAAATCTATCCCCAACTGCCAATGCAGTTAGGGACGCAAAATTCTATGCAGCAGTGAGAGGTGTGTCAAGAAATATACGGATCTTTTTTGTTCAATTAGAACAATTCATCCGTAAAGCTTTGTCGACAGCAAATCTTGTTCAATCCCAAGTTAGGGATTTATCCTGTTTTGCTGTTAGTTCAACGAAGCCTGAGTAATTCACAATCGTCAGCGATGGACTGATACGATTTGCAATACCGCGAGCTTGCGCATCGCTCTCTAACACAAATACGCTGCGGTTTTTTAGATGGGAAAATGCTTTATGTTGCGAGTTAGCAGCGTACACTGCATCTTCTATAAGTAAGATGTTATCCTGTTCACTGCATAAGGGCATGGCGTCTTCTAGAGCAGAGACTGTTTTTATGATGTGTAACATAACTTCCTCAAAAAGACAGTAGCTTGCCAGCGTGTTGTAACTTATCTTTGAGCTGTTCTGAGCTTAACGCTTGGGCTTCAATGACTAAATCCGCTTGCGCCAAACCTCGCTGGGTTAACGACTCTGAACACACAAAGACTTGTTCGATGTCGTATAAATCGAAAAGCTTTAACATCGGCGCGTAATCTTTACTCAAAATATTGTTGGGGTCTTGCCCGAGTAGAAGCTGGTATACCCCGTCACCCATGAAAATGACGCTGATATCTTCACAGTAAGCCGACGCGGCTAACAGTGCATCCACACCTTCACGACCAGCTGCACAGCCATGTGGCGCACTACGAAATAGATAAGTTAACTGACTCAAAACTGTACCACTCTGTCTTGGGTTAACATCGCTTCAGCTAGGCTACCTAAGCCTGCTTGTTCAAAACCATCGGCTAGATTGTTCTGAACCAAACCATGTTGATTCGCTTCTTCTTCACTTACAATCCCGCGACGCAAAGCGGCCGCGACACAAGTTTCTAGGCGAACACCATGCTCTTTAGCCAAAGACTGCCACGCCTTATTGAGATCAAATTCATCGTTGGCTGGCACACTCAAAGCAGTACCATTAGTCACACCATCTTGATAAAAGAAGACGCTCACTAGCTGATGGCCTTGCTCTATCACCGCTTTGGCGAACTGATAAGCACTGCGCGCTGACTGGCTGCCATAAACGGGACCATTCACCACTAACGTGTAAGTCAGTTTACTCACCTTTCATCATCCTCGGTTTTACGTTGACGAATGTACAAGTAAACGGTGTGTTTTGAAATATTAAGGCGATCCGCGACACGGTTGATGGCATCTTTAATATCGAAGATACCTTTGTCGTACAACTCCATCACGATCTGGCGATTTTTGGTGTTGTTAGACACGGATTTATCCGCATTGATCTCTTCGATGGTGCGTTCAACAGTTTGGTCCACCAGCTCTTCTACGTCACTAGCAAAGTTGACCGAGGAAGCCGCTTCTTTCGCTTCTTGCGTCGGCATGAAAGACTGAAGAACTTGCGAGAAAGGCGCATCCAAGTTGACGTTGATACACAACAAACCAATCACGCGATTTTCGCCATTACGAATGGCGACAGTAATCGACTTCATCAACACGCCACCTTTTGCACGGGTAAAGTACGAACGTGAGAAGTTGCGCTCCGAGCCTTCGATGTCTTTTAGCATCTTAAGCGCTAAATCAGTGATTGGTGAGCCGACTTGGCGCCCCGTGTTTTCACCGTTAGCGATTTTAATTGCAGAGGTATTTAAGTCTTCTAGAGAGTGAAGAACGATTTCACAAAATGGACCTATCAGGCTGGCGATACCATCCACGACCGCCTCATAAGATCTTAAAATGATTTTGTCGTGCTCGGTAAACGGCATCACGTTAACGGATTCCATTTCGAGCAACATCTCCGCGTTTATTGTTTCTGTAGTTGTCATAAGCCTTCGAGCGAAAAATCAACAAATTGGTGTAAGTTTATCAGAAAATTTGAAAAGCAACCTAGCAAACTCACCAACTAGTGACCTAGAACAAAAAAGGCCCGTTAAACGGACCTTTTTCAATAACTTATCGCAGCTTATTGTTATTGCTCTGCGTTGTCGTTCTCAACTTTTAGCAGCTCAACTTCAAATACTAGCGTTGAGTTAGCAGGAATGCTTGGTGTGTCTTGGTCACCGTATGCTAGCTCTGGCGGGATAACGAATTTGAATTTAGAACCCACAGGCATTAGCTGAACACCCTCTGTCCAACCTGGGATTACACGGTTAAGTGGGAACGTTGCAGGTTCACCACGATCGTATGAGCTGTCGAACTGAGTACCGTCGATCAGAGTACCTTTGTAGTGTACTTGAACCGTATCAGTGTCTTTTGGCTTCTCACCTTCAGCTGGTGTCATTACTTGGTATAGAAGACCTGTATCTGTCTTCACTACGCCTTCTTGCTTCTCAAACTCAGCTCGGAAATCATCGCCAGCTTTTTTCGCTTCAGCTGCTTTCTCAGCCGCTTGTGCTTGCATCTTTTCTGCAACACGCTTGTCTAGAGATTCTAGTGCTGCACGTGTTTCTTCTTCATTCAATTCAGCATTGCCTTTGAAGACGTCTTCGATACCTTTTAGTACCAAATCTTTGTTAAGATTAATGCCGATTTCGCTTGGCTTGTCGATGCTTGTGCTTAGGTAGTTAGCAAATGAAACACCGATTGCGTATGCCGCTTTGTCGTCGTCGGTTTTAAAGTGAACCGCTTTACCGGTTTCTGCTTGAACTTGTTCTGCTTGAGGTGCGGTTTCTGTTTTAGTTTCTTCTTTCTGACAACCTACCGCTAGCATAACTGTTGCAGCAAGTAGCGACACTTTTAAAACTGATTTCATTAAATTCTCCCAATAATGGCTCTGCCATTGGTTGTTGTGCACAAATCTTCTATGAGACTAGTGAAGACAATCGTTATACCAATATACTAGCTATATGTCTTAAGACACAAACCGGATTATTAGATGTGATGCAAAGAATTTTTCATTTATTCCTATATTTAATTGTCATCACCACGTTAAATGGTTGCTTTTTCGCCGAGCGTGAAGTGCAGCGTTGGCCGATAGAACCTCAAGGTGCGACGAGCTTCGCACTTAGCAGAGATGGACGGTTTGCTCTGCTCTATTCTCAACAGCGTCATTTGATGTTGTGGGACCTAGAGCAAAATGAACAACTAGCCAACCTGGGTGAACTCGATGCCGATGCCAATGTGGTTTCCCATATCCGCATATCTGACAATGGTCGCTACGCAATTACAGCAAGCCAAATGAACTTCGCAGTTTGGGACCTAGGCTGGACGCAATCCGAAGGCCTTTGGTCTATTTCTGATGCGCTCATTCGCGACGTTGATATCACCAGTAATGGTGAACAAGTTCTGCTTGGGTTATCCAACGGTAAAGCAATTTATGTCAACTTAGTCACCGGGCGTCGCATGGAGTTCCTTGCGCATCGTGAAAAAGTCAATTCCGTGGCCATTTCTCCTAATGGGCGCTTCGCCCTAACCGGAGGTAATGACTATAAAGCGTATCTGTGGGATACCGAAACCGGACAAGTACTACGAACCTTCGAACATGAACAACGAATTGTTCGCGTGGCCCTGCAAAGAGATGGAAAATTAGCAATGACATCTGATGGCGGAAACCAAGCGATTGTTTGGAATTTAAAAACTGGACAAGAAGTCACACAGTTGAGCAGTTGGTCACGCCAATTAATTTTCTCTACCGCACGATTTTCTGACGACGGGACTCAACTAGTCACAGGAAGCCCTTCTGGCCGTGTGTCGATATGGGATACTCAAACCGGAAAACGAATGAGTGGATTTGAAGTGGAGCCCAAAAAAGACACTCGCCCTCCCCGTGCGGTCGTGTATGATGCAGCCTTTGATTCAAAACAACGCGTAATTACTGCTACTTCAGCAGGTATTGCCCAAGCTTGGCAGTTAGAGAACGGATCATGACAGAAAAAATCATTCAGCAATTGGAAGCACGCATTAATGACTTAGAATGTCAGCTTGCGTTCCAAGAACAGACTATTGAAGATCTGAACGGAGCTTTATCGCAGCAACAACTGCAAATTACCAAGATGCTCGATCAGATGAAATATGTGGTAGGTAAAGTAAAAAATATGGACTCGTCGAATTTAGCCGATCCGTCAGAAGAAACCCCACCACCGCATTATTAAAATGCAGGCTCAAATAGCATAAAGCCCAGAACATGTTCTGGGCTTTGTTGTATTAATTACTTAAGAAGGTACTCAAGAGGAAGCTATTCGTCGGCGTAGATTTTAACGCTCAGCTCGCCTTGCGTATTAATGCCTGCTCGGTACATGCCAGAACTGTTCATCGCAAAGTGCATCTCACCTTTAGCATCAATGGCAATCAAACCGCCCTCTCCGCCCATCTGTTTGAGATCACCTTGGATAATGTGTTCACAAGCCGTATGAATATCTTCTTGTAAGTAACGCATACGTGCTGCAACGTCTTCCGCAACACGTTTACGAATAAAGAACTCGCCGACACCCGTAGTGGAAACTGCCACGACGCCATTTTCGGCCACCGTACCACAACCAATAAGAGCCGAATCTCCGACTCGGTTGTATTTCTTATTCGTCACGCCACCCGTACTGGTGGCAGCGGCTAAGTTGCCTTGTTGATCTAACGCTACCGCACCAACCGTACCGTGCTTACGGTCATCTGGGTAACGGGACTCGGAAAGAGCAAACAAGCCTTTCTCACGCATAGAAATCAGTTGTTCATAACGACGATCAGTGAAGAAGTAATCTTGCTCGGTATACTCATGGCCTTGCTCAAAAGCAAACTTCTCTGCGCCCTCACCCACCAACAGCACATGATTGCTGTTTCGCATCACGTCACGAGCGAGCTCAATTGGGTTTCTGATATGACGAACCCCAGCGACCGCGCCTGCTGCAAGGTTTCGCCCATCCATCACAGAAGCGTCCATTTCAACCATTTCGTTGTTGGTCAGCACTGAGCCTTTACCCGCATTAAAGTTAGGAGAGTCTTCCAATACTTTCACTGCCGCTACGACGGCATCTAAGGCTTCACCGCCCGTGTCTAGAATTTGATGTCCCGCTTTTACCGCAGCTTCTAAATCCGCCAAGATGGATTGTTGCAGCTCATCGCTCATCTGTTCACGCAAGATGGTGCCCGCACCACCATGAATGGCAATCGAGAAAGGTTTCGTCATCACTTTGTCCAACTGTTATTCCTTGTATGGTTGGCACTACACCTTAGATAAACAAAAAGCGCAAGTTGAAAACTCAACTTGCGCTTTTCAAAGCTTTGCTAGATAAGATTATCTAGTGAAGGAGCTTATGATTAGTGAGAACCACAGCTACCGCCGCCACAGCAGCCGCCTTCTTCTTCGTGATCGTGGTCATGATCGTGACCACCACAACAGCCACCACCTTGGTGGATGTGACCGTGTTCGATCTCTTCTGCTGTTGCTTCACGTGTAGACATAACTTCTACTTCGAAAGTTAGTGTTTGACCAGCTAACATATGGTTACCGTCAACAACCACTTCGTTGCCGTCAACTTCTGTTACTTCAACAGGGATTGGACCTTGGTCAGTGTCAGCTAGGAAGCGCATGCCCACTTCGATTTGCTCAACGCCTTGGAACACGTCCGCAGGAACGCGCTGTACTAGCGCATCGTTGTGCTCACCGTAAGCTTCTTCAGGAGCTACCGTTACTGAGAACTTGTCGCCAGCCACTTTACCTTCAAGTTCTTTTTCAAGACCTGTGATTAGGTTGTTGTGACCGTGAAGGTAATCTAGAGGTGCTTCTGCTGTTGATTGATCAACAACGACACCGTCTTCCATCATTACTTTGTATGCAAGGCTTGCAACAACGTTCTTTTCAATTTTCATACTAACTCCAGGGAGATTAATTGACTTAACCTGAATGGGGTTAAGTACTGAGATATCTGGGTGTATTATGGGGATCAATTATCGAAGTTCAATTATTCCGGCTTAAAAATTCCGATCATTTCCTGATCTGAGTGTTTATTTTTCTCTACAGATTGTGGTTTACGCTGCTCTGTAAACTCACACTCGACACACTCAACTAATTCGATGTTATTTTCAATCCACCAGCGCAGGGTATCTTGCTGGCTGCAATTTGGGCAGCTAGCGCCGGCAATAAAACGTTTCTTGATTTTCACGCTATTTCCTTAGCTTGAGTCTTGGCTCAAGTACTACTTCCAATGATTAGGTGACTGATGGTCGCTCTCCATTTCACGACCAAATATTTCTTCTAGCTCTTTGCGGGCCTCTTTCGCTCTTTGAGCCAATTTCTTATCTTCATTGTGTTGAGGCAATAAGTCCTTAAGCATAGCATTATCCAACTTGCGAAAATGTGCTTCTGCCCGCTTTGCTTGATAAGGATGCATACCCAGTTCTACGAGCGCTTGGCGACCGAGATCTAGCGCCCCTAAAAATGTTTCACGAGAGTAATTCTCTACACCATGACTCATTAACTGGTAAGCCTCGACACGGCTTCTTGCTCGGGCTAACAACTTAAGTTTCGGGAAGTGCACGCGACAAATGTCCACGATAGCCATCACCTCATCAGGTGAATCAGTACAAATAATCAATGCTTCCGCTTTATCAGCGCCAGCAGCCCTCAATAGGTCAATTTGTGTAGCATCGCCATAAAACACTTTGTAACCATACTTACGTAATAGGTGGATTTGGCTGGCATCACTTTCTAATACTGTCACTTTGATTTTATTGGCATACATTAAACGTCCGACGATCTGACCGAAACGTCCAAAGCCTGCAATGATAACGCGTGGTCGGCGATCCACGACTTTCGTGGTCATGCCCTCTTCTTCTTGATTCAGGGTATGAGCAAACCACTTCTTTTGTCCCATCAGCAAAAGAGGAGTCGTCACCATGGATAGACTGACCACCACCAACAGAAACGCCACTTGCTCTTTGGACAAAATGCCCTCTTGGCTCGCCGCGGTAAATATAACAAAGGCAAACTCACCGCCTTGGCTCAAAATTGCAGCCATACGGCTTCTCGCTTTGGCTCCGACACGGGCAGCTCTCGCCAATGCATACAAAACCAAACCCTTAACCACGACCAAAGCCACCACCGCACCGAGAATCTCTAAAGGATGTAATGCCAATAACCCCAAGTTTACCGCCATGCCCACCGCAATAAAGAATAACCCCAACAACAGACCTTTAAATGGCTCGATAGCGATTTCCAACTCATGGCGATACTCACTCTCTGCCAGCAAAACGCCTGCTAAAAAAGTCCCCAATGCCATCGAAAGGCCGAGCTTTTGCATCACGACCGAAATGCCAAGCACGACTAAAAGTGCAGCAACGGTAAAGAGTTCACGAACGCCGCTCATCACGACAAAACGAAATAGCGGACGTAGTAAAAAGTGACCACCAATCAACAGTGCTACCACACTGCCTAAAATAGTGAAGACATCCAACCAACTTCCACCACTATGCCCGCCTGCTAGCAAGGGCAACATCGCCAGCATCGGGATCACTGCAATATCTTGAAAGAGCAGCACCGCAAAACCAGATTGCCCCGTTTCGGTACCATTAAGCCCTTGCTCTTCAATGACTTTAAGCGCAATCGCCGTCGAGGACAGCGCCAACCCCATCCCGATCACTAAACTCACTTGCATGCTTACGCCAAACATACTGACGACACTACCAATCACGGCGGTCGTGACCACAACCTGCGCACCGCCTAAACCTAAAATCGGCCCTCGCATCTGCCACAATTTTTTAGGGTTTAATTCCAGCCCTATCAAAAACAGTAACAACACAACCCCAAGCTCGGCAAAATGCAAAATGGCATCAACGTCGCTAATTAAGCCAAGCCCCCATGGGCCAATCAACACACCAGCGAGTAAATAACCTAAAACCGAGCCAAGCCCAAGGCGCTGAGCAATCGGCACCGCAATAACCGCAGCCGAAAGAAAGACCACACTGCTTTGAAGAAACTCACTGGTGATCGCCATACTGACCTCCTCGATCTGCCGCTTGCCAGTTTTCAAGTGGGTTACTCAGCCATCCACGGTATAACTCGGCATGTTCGTAGCGTTCAATATCTGAAACATTTCTTGACCAATACAACACCAGTGGTTCAATCCAGTGCATCTGGCATAGGGCTGCCGTCAGTTCAAACGGTTGCAAGATTTGCTCAAGTGGGTATTTGTTGTACCCCTTCGCGCTGAAGGCTTCTTCTTTACCACCTGTTGTAATGACACTGCGCCAGTATTTTCCTTCTAGCGCCGCACCTCCGCCAAACGCAAAGCCTTTACCTAACACTCGGTCTAGCCACTCTTTTAATAGGGCTGGACATGAATACATATAAAGTGGGTGGTGAAATACGATCACATCGTGAGCGAGCAACAACTCATGTTCATAATTCACATCAATAAAGAAATCGGGGTAAACACCGTAAAGATCGTGCACAGTGACGTGATCAAGCGACTGAGCTTTTTTTATCATCACTTGATTGGCAATCGAGTTATGTGGCTCTGGATGAGCATAAATGACCAGAACTTTTGGGAGAATAGACGGTGCAACAGCCAAATGGTCGTCCTTGTGGTTATTTTTATCCGTTATCAAATTGTTATACTTTTTTGTACAGCATAATGCAATTAAAGCGAATCAATCGACTTTTCCGGTCAATACCCCTACTATTCACCGCTAGATATATACCCAAGTGGCTTTAAAAACGATTGAAACCACTTCGCTATGTAACCAAGCAACGCGCACTGCGCAAAGTGAATGAAAACTTTATGATTACCTTCTCTGATATTCAGTTACTGCGTGGCGGTAAACCTCTTTTAGACCAAGCTTCTGCGACTATTCACCCTGGCGATAAAGTCGGTCTTGTGGGCAAAAACGGCTGCGGTAAATCAACGCTGTTTGCCCTACTGAAAGATGAACTGTCAATTGATGCAGGCTCATTTAGCCAACCTCAACATTGGGAGTTGGCCTGGGTCGCACAGGAAACGCCTGCGCTAGAGCGCACTGCACTGGAATACGTCATTGATGGTGATCGCGAATACCGCGCTCTCGAAAAGCAGTTAGCTGAAGCAGAAACACAAGACAACGGAACCCTAGTTGCCGAGATACACGGTAAAATTGAAACCATTGGTGGTTACAGCATTCGCGCTCGCGCGGCAGAACTGCTCGATGGTTTAGGGTTCAGCCAAGAGCAAATGAGTTGGAGTTTGACCCAATTCTCGGGTGGTTGGCGTATGCGTCTTAACTTGGCTCAAGCGCTATTGTGCCGTTCTGACTTATTGCTACTCGATGAGCCAACCAACCACTTGGATTTGGACGCGGTAATGTGGTTAGAGCGTTGGCTACAAAACTACCCTGGCACGCTGATTCTGATCTCGCACGACCGAGACTTCCTTGATCCAATCGTTGGTCGCATCATTCACATCGAGAATCAGCAGCTGAACGAATACACGGGTAACTACTCGTCATTCGAAAACCAACGTGCGCAAAAAATGGTGTTACAACAAGCGATGTTTGAAAAGCAACAGAAGCAGATGTCGCACATGCAAAGCTACATCGACCGCTTCCGTTACAAAGCATCAAAAGCACGCCAAGCCCAAAGCCGTATCAAAGCTTTGGAGCGCATGGAAAAAGTACTGCCAGCTCAATTCGATAACCCATTTAGCTTTCAATTCCGTGAGCCAGCTGCGCTGCCAAACCCAATCATGATGATGGATGAAGTATCTGCAGGTTACGGTGACAACCTCATCTTAGAGAAGATCCGCTTGAACTTGGTTCCTGGCAGTCGTATTGGTCTACTCGGCCGTAATGGTGCGGGTAAATCGACCTTAATCAAGCTGCTCTCTGGTGAACTTAACGCGCAAGGTGGTGACCTAACTTACTCACAAGGCGTGAAAATTGGTTACTTCGCTCAGCACCAGTTAGAAACGCTTCATCCTGAAGAAACGCCGCTGCAACACATGATGCAAATCGCACCCGATCAAACCGAACAGCAGCTACGTGATTACCTAGGTAGCTTTGGCTTCCAAGGTGACAAAGCACTAGAAAGAGTTGCGCCGTTTTCTGGTGGCGAAAAAGCCCGTTTGGTATTGGCTTTAATTGTGTGGCAAAAGCCAAACCTGTTGCTACTTGATGAACCGACCAACCACTTAGACTTGGACATGCGCCAAGCATTGACGATGGCACTGCAAACATTCGAAGGTGCGATGGTGATTGTTTCACACGACCGCTATTTACTGCGCGCTACGACCGATGACTTGTATTTAGTGCATGATAGACAAGTTGCTCCGTTCGACGGTGACTTAAATGACTATTACAAATGGTTAACCGAACAACAAAGAGCGGAACGCAAAGAAGCACAAGCCGCACAGCCAGCCAAAGATAGCGCCAACAGCGCGGCAGCGAAAAAAGAGCAAAAACGTCGCGATGCAGAGTTTCGAAAACAGACAGCGCCAATTCGCAAAACGCTGACACAACTAGAAAATAAAATGGATAAGTTAGGTGCTGCACTGGCCGAAGCTGAAGAACAATTGGCGGACAACTCACTGTATGCGGCCGAAAATAAAGCTAAACTTAACCAAGTGCTGGCACTTCAAGCTTCTAGTAAGGCTGAGCTCGAAGAAATTGAAATGGAATGGATGTCTGCTCAAGAAACGTTGGAGCAGATGGAGCTAGAGTTTAATCAATGAGTAATCAACACGCTGAATACACACTCACCCTAGAACACCTTTGGCAGTTTAGTCTGCAGTTTTATGGTGTGCGAGAAGTGAAAGAGGCGTGCTTATCATTGCAAAACAACTACCACGGTAACGTGAACCTACTCCTGCTGCTCAGATGGCTCGATGAGCAGCAACTCATTTTCCAAGAAAAAGACTGGCCCTTGGTGCAAGACTGTCTAGGTAGAAGCGAAACTTTACTTCACTCCTTTCGCGACCTTCGTCGCCACCTTAAGTCTCAAGTCAATGACGCTTTGTATCGTGAGACCTTGCAGTTTGAGCTGCAACTAGAAAAGCAGCAACAAGCGGATTTGGTGGACTGCATTAACTCACTTGCACTACTCAAAAATGATGGTGACCCACTGACGTTGAGATACTGTCGTCAACTCGGTGGGGAGCATTTGCAGCAAGCCTTTGCTATTCCGGTGCCAAACATTCAACCACCAAAACGCCCATAAATCTGTAGAATACCTATAATCTTTATAAAGGATTATATTAATAAGTTCTTCAACGGACACCGAAGGACCGCATAAGAGCAGTTAGGTATGACACAATTTTTCGCAGCCGCCGGGATCAAAAACCCGCATCTCCAAACTCTTTTGCCGCGTTTTATTCGCAAAAAAGCGTTATTTACGCCGATTTGGCAAACCCTCGATACATCCGATGGCGACTTTCTCGATCTCGCGTGGAGCGAGGACCCAACCCAAGAGCCTGCACAAAAAAAGCCGATTTTTGTTTTATTTCATGGATTAGAGGGGTGCTTCTATAGCCCTTATGCCAATGGGTTAATGAATGCATTTGCTCAATCTGGATGGCTGTCGGTGATGATGCATTTTCGTGGCTGCAGCGGTAAACCAAACAAAAAAGCACGAGCTTACCACTCGGGTGAAGTGACGGATGCTCGTTACTTCCTAGAGCACCTTGAACAACGTTTTCCTGATAATCCCAAAGTTGCAGTTGGTATTTCTCTTGGCGGTAACATGTTGGCGAATTATTTAGCCCAATATAAAGATCACCCTATTTTGAATGCAGCGACTATTATCTCAGCGCCTTTAGACCTAGCGGCGTGTGCAAACCGTATAGAACAAGGCTTTTCAAAAGTGTATCGCCGTTATCTGCTTTCTTCACTGAAACGTAACGCGTTACAAAAGCATCATCTACTGCATGGCGAGCTTGCGCTGTCCTACAACTCAATAAAACGTGTCACACGATTGTATGAATTCGATGATTTGATTACCGCACCATTGCATGGCTTCAAAGACGCACAAGATTATTACGACCAATGCTCTGGCTTAAGTAAACTACAGCAAATCACGCTACCCACACTGATCATCCATGCCAAAGACGATCCGTTCATGACCGACGATGTGATCCCGAAGTTTGTTCTGCCAGATAACATTGATTACCGTCTCTTTGAACACGGTGGCCATGTTGGTTTCCTGACAGGAACGGCGTTAAAACCTAAGTTTTGGTTGGAGGAAGCGCTGCCCGCGTATTACGAAAGTATCGCCGCAGATTACCTTTCTGCTGTATCCAAGCAACGAACGCAGTAAACTAGCCGCTCATCATAAAAGTTAGAGGTATTTATGATCATTCCATGGCAAGACATTGCGCCGGAAACATTGGAAAACTTAATTCGTGAATTCGTCTTACGCGAAGGAACGGATTACGGAACCGTCGAGGTTTCTTTGCAAGACAAAATTGATCAAGTTAAAGCTCAATTGGAAAAAGGTGAAGCGGTTATCGTGTTCTCTGAGCTACACGAAACCGTCGATATTCAGCATAAAACAAAATTTTAGACCCTTCACATTTTACCGTATCCCACTCGATGACAAGGTATTGTTACGTGCTATAGTGGGATATCGACCGTGCAGTAGTAACTCTACTGCACATTACAGGTAAGTAATTTTCGACAAGGTTTGTCATGTCAGCTAAACACCCAATTATTGCGGTTACTGGTTCGTCCGGTGCCGGCACGACCACTACATCTGAAGCCTTCCGTAAAATGTTCAATATGATGAACGTTAAACCCGCATGGGTTGAAGGCGATAGCTTCCATCGCTTTACTCGCCCAGAAATGGACATCGAAATTCGCAAAGCCCGCGAGCAAGGTCGACACATTAGCTACTTTGGCCCACAAGCTAATGACTTCCCGGGATTAGAAGAGTTTTTCCGTAAGTTCGGGCATGACGGCACTGGCAGCGTGCGCCGTTATCTGCACACGTTTGACGAAGCGGTTCCCTACAATCAAATGCCAGGCACGTTTACACCGTGGCAAGACTTACCCGAAAACAGCGACGTTCTGTTTTATGAAGGGTTACATGGTGGCGTGGTCGATGGCGATGTTAATGTTGCTCAACATGTGGATTTCTTAATCGGCATGGTGCCGATTGTGAACTTAGAGTGGATACAAAAATTCGTACGTGACACTCGCGATCGCGGCCATTCGCGTGAAGCGGTAATGGACTCAATCGTGCGATCAATGGACGATTACCTCAACTATATCACTCCGCAGTTTTCTCGTACTCACATCAACTTCCAGCGCGTACCGACCGTTGATACTTCCAACCCACTTAATGCAAAAGGCATCCCTAGTTTGGATGAGAGTTTTGTGGTGATTCGCCTACGCGGTATCAAGAATGTCGACTTCCCATATCTGCTGGCCATGATTGATGGCTCATTCATGTCACGCCACAACACGATTGTCGTACCCGGCGGTAAGATGAGCTTTGCAATGGAGCTCATAGTTCGGCCTATCCTACAACAGCTCATCGAAACAGGGAAAATTGGCTAAAAACCTGCCTGCGAAGATGTTTACTTTTCATACCGTGATCATGTGCACAGTTTTGCTTACAAAATCTCAATCATGGCACGATTAAAATCAAGAAATCGTTTTCGAAAAAGGATACTATTTCTTACCGAAACACAAGAGAGCTTGCAGCATATAAAAAGTGCTCTTATTCTAGTAGGCCTAATTCAGGCTTAGCTAAAATATGGATAGCGCAAGCGTACCCTGCAGAGGAAGTGAGATATTATGGTTCTAGGTAAACCTCAAACCGACCCAACATTAGAGTGGTTTCTTTCACACTGTCATATTCATAAGTACCCTTCAAAGAGCACGCTAATTCACGCGGGCGAAAAGGCAGAAACTTTGTACTACATCGTTAAAGGTTCTGTTGCGGTTCTTATCAAAGACGAAGAAGGTAAGGAGATGATCCTTTCTTACCTAAACCAAGGAGACTTTATTGGTGAACTTGGTCTATTCGAGGAAGACCAAGAGCGCACAGCTTGGGTTCGTGCTAAATCTCCTTGTGAAGTTGCTGAAATTTCTTTCAAGAAGTTCCGTCAGCTTATCCAAGTAAACCCAGACATCCTAATGCGTCTTTCTGCGCAGATGGCTCGTCGTCTTCAAGTAACTAGCCAAAAAGTGGGTGACCTGGCGTTCCTAGACGTAACTGGTCGTATCGCTCAGACGCTTCTGAACCTTGCAAAACAACCAGACGCAATGACTCACCCAGACGGCATGCAAATCAAGATCACTCGTCAAGAAATCGGTCAAATTGTTGGCTGTTCTCGTGAGACAGTAGGTCGTATCTTGAAGATGCTAGAAGAGCAGAACCTAATCTCTGCTCACGGTAAAACCATCGTGGTTTACGGTACTCGTTAATCTCGAACTAGAGTGACACGAACAAAATTATAAAAGCCACCAATGGCAACATTGGTGGCTTTTTATTTACTCATGACCAAATGAGATAGGGTGCAGCGAACACTAATGAGTAAGCTTAACAGGTTAACCCTAAAACTTAGCCATTCGTACTTTCAAAGATTTTGTCCGCTGAAGCGGCCACGAAACCTGGGTACAAATCACCATTTTCCATCGGATAGCGCTTAGCAAATTCATAAAACCCGCCAGGGATAATTTCAGTGCCTTCGCTAAAACGAACCGCTACTTTATCTGCCATGGTCGATGACTGCTCTAGCAACACCTCAGGAGTACCCTTCACTTCACCACCATTTTCATTAATGGTAAACCCAGCGGTACGCAGATGATCGTTTACCTGCTTCACTTCTTCATATTCATTGAGCTGGTTAACGCTCACCGTGAAGTGGTTTGCTCCGTAACCATGCGCCGCAAGCCAAGATGCGTACTCACTTTCTTTAGCCAATGTTTGGTAATCAGCAAAGCTTAAATCCCACAAGCGTCCACCATGTAAGAATGCGCTATCGTTCAGTTTGTCAGCATCGACTTGTGCCACCAAATTTTTCACAATTTCTTGTAGCTCAGGTGAGCACTCTTCAACTTTTAGCTCACTAATAAATACTTTAGGTTGCTTCGGATCTGGGTGCTCATAGTGCTTAGCAACCAGCTTTTTGCTTTCGAAAACGTAATCACCACAAGCCTTGTAACCAATAGCTACAAATGGCTTAGCTAGAGTTTCAATACCAAGAGGCGCGATATTGAAGGTACGTAAAGCTATATGATCATTAATCAGAGGCTCATCTTCTTGAAGCAGCTGATGCACTTTAGCAGCCGAAGGGCAAAGACGTTGAATGTAATCTTGCCATAGCGATTCAAATAACACATCGGGCGTCATAACGACTCCTTGTTACGAGATGTAGAGTTTAAAGGTAAGCGGAAGTTGGCTGCTCGTTCACAACAAAAGTTGTCCAGAATAATGAACGAGCAACCATCAACCTGTGACGGTAAATGCCAGTCAGTCAACACGCTTTTCCGAGTCTTTGCTCACTTTTCGTGTTCTGCCAACGCTCACTACAACCCATACCTAAATGATGCGCCGGCAAGGTGAGCCGCAATGCATAGTTGCGACTCTATAATTAAAACTTATAGCGCTACACCTGGACTCAATGTTGCAGGCAAGACAGTTTCTTGACCTTCCATTGATGCCATTGGGTACGCACAGTAATCTGCTGCGTAGTAAGCGCTTGGGCGCAAGTTACCCGACGCCCCCGGACCACCAAATGGCGCATCACCGCTTGCACCAGTGAGCTGGCGGTTACGGTTCACGATACCTGCACGAATGTGGTCAACGAAGTATTCCCATTCTTGGTCGTCGGTTGAAACCAAACCAGCAGATAAGCCAAAGCGCGTATCGTTTGCTAGCGCCACGGCTTTGTCTAATCCTTCGTAGCGCACCACTTGCAGAAGTGGGCCGAAGTACTCTTCATCTGGTAACTCAGCAATGTTCGTTACATCAATGATGCCTGGAGAAACAAATGCCGCCTCTCCTGCTTTCGCTTCAATTAAGCTTTCACCGCCAAGAGACTGTAGGTTAGCTTGTGCATCAAGAATAAACTTGGCTGCCGCGACCGATATTTGCGGTCCCATAAATGGCGCAGGTTCTGCAAATGGTTGGTCTACGCGAATATTGCGTGTCGCTTCAACGAGCTTGGTGATAAGCGCATCACCTTTTTCACCCAATGGCACATACAAACGACGAGCACACGTACAACGCTGCCCAGCACTGATAAACGCTGACTGGATGATGGTATAAACCGTGGCATCCAAATCACCATATTTATCAGAGATCACCATCGGGTTATTACCCCCCATTTCTAGTGCGAGCATCTTGCCCGGTTGACCCGCAAATTGACGGTGTAATACATGCCCCGTATTCGCGCTACCCGTAAACAGTACGCCATCAATGCCTTTTGCGTCAGCTAGGGCGATACCAGTTTCTTTCGCGCCTTGAACAAGGTTAATCACGCCTTTCGGCAGACCGGCTTCTTCCCATAACTTCATTGCCAATTCACCCGTCCATGGCGTTTGCTCAGACGGTTTGAAGACTACCGTGTTACCAGCCAGTAGCGCAGGTACAATGTGACCATTTGGTAGGTGGCCTGGGAAGTTGTAAGGACCAAACACCGCCATCACGCCCAATGGGCGGTGGCGCAATACGATTTGGTTGCCTGCTGCTTCACGGCTCGCCTCACCAGTGCGGTCATGATAAGCGCGAATCGAAATGGCAATTTTACCTGCCATTGCCGCTGCTTCAGTGCGCGTTTCCCAAATTGGCTTACCGGTTTCTTTGGCAATGACTTCGGCGATTTTTTCGCTGTTCTCTTTTACTTTCTCCGCAAAAGCCAACACGATTGCCTCACGCTCTGAAAATGGGCGCTTTTTCCAGTCAATAAACGCTTTACGCGCTGCAGATACCGCCTGGTTCACCTGCTCTGCCGTTGCACCTTTGCCTTGCCAGATCACTTCTTGGTTGTACGGCGACAGAGACGTAAATGCTTCACCCTGACCTTGTACCCATTCACCTGCAATCCAATGTGTCATTGTTTCTATCCTTAAATTCTGTCGTCTGTTACTGCGGAAGAAGGCGAACGAAATCCCCTTCTTCAACCGAAAGTGCATCCGCAACGTCTGGTGCGATCATTACGCTCTGTGTCTCTGCGTCATACGCCGCCTTAGTGACTGTCGCACGGAAGTTCTCGAAAGATGAATTACACATCAAGAAGTCTTGTGTGCTGGAATGTTCAGAGATTTTGACTTGCGCGCGGAATGAATGACGTACCGACTCAATATTACGCAGATCACACTCAACCGTTGGGCCACCATCGAAGATGTCGACGTAGCCTCGGTTGGTAAAACCTTCACGCTCAAGCAGCTTCAGCGCTGGACGCGTGTTGTCATGTACTTGACCAATCACGGCTTGCGCTTCTGGGCTGAGCAGATTGATGTAAATAGGCAGTTTCGGCATCAAGTCGGCGATAAAGCCTTTCTTGCCGATACCTGTCAGGTAATCTGCAAGCGTGAAATCGATAGAGAAGAAATGCTCTTGAAGCCATTGCCAGAATGGTGAATTACCCTCGTCGTCTGAAACGCCACGCATCTCCGCAAAGATCGTTTCAGAGAAGCGCTCTGGGTGTTCAGCCATCATTAGGAAACGACACTTCGACATTAGACGACCATTCAGACCTTGGCGGAATTTCTCACGCAAGAACAAGGTACAAATTTCGCTGTTACCCGTGTAGTTATTACCAAAAGTAAGCAGTTTAACAACGTTGTTAACGCCAAGCTTTGGCGACGAGTGCACAACTTTACTAATGTGATATGAGTAAAATGGGACATCCCAGCCGATAGATGCTTCGATTCCGGTGGTACCCGCAACCTCACCCGTTTCAGAGTCAAAGCCAACCATCAGGTAGCCTTCATCGCCTGGTTCTGCCACATCTGACTTACCAAAGCTGTACTCTGAATGTTTGATTCGATTGGTTAACAGTTCTTCGTTAACCGGTAGAGATGTAAATCCGTGACCAGACTCCACCGCACAAGTGTGCAGTGCGTCGTAATCCGACATCGCGATAGGGCGAACTACTAGCATCAATACTCCCTCCAGATGCAAGAAGATCCTAACTATATTGTAGGAACAATTCCCCCATCAGAGATCCTTGACGGGGGTGTCTGCGTTGACGTTTAAACTGATATCGCGCTTAAACTAAAGTCGCGATCGCTTTATCCAGTTTCGCCAAGCCTTCTTCAATTTCTTGTTGTGTGATAACGAGTGATGGTGTGAAACGTACGACATTGGCACCCGCAACCAATACCATGAGACCTTGTTTACCTGCAGCAACCAGCACGTCACGCGCACGGCCTTGCCATTCTTCATTTAGTGCAGCGCCAAGTAATAGGCCTTGACCGCGCACTTCTGAGAAGATGTTGTACTTCGCGTTGATCTTCTCTAGGCCTTCACGGAACATTGCTTCGCGTTCTAGCACACCAGCCAACACCTCTGGCTTAGTAACTTCATTTACAACCGCTTCTGCAACCGCACACGCTAGTGGGTTACCGCCATATGTAGAACCGTGAGTGCCCACTTTCATGTGCTCTGCCAATTTTGCTGTCGTTAGCATTGCACCGATTGGGAAACCGCCACCAAGTGATTTCGCAGTACTTAGAATATCTGGCGTGATACCTAAACCTTGGTAAGCGTAGAAGTTACCTGTACGGCCATTACCAGTTTGCACTTCATCGAAGATCAGTAAGGCGTTGTGTTTGTCACACAGCTCGCGAACCGCTTGAGCGAACTCAGGCGTTGGTGGCACGATGCCGCCTTCACCTTGTAGTGGCTCCATCATGACCGCACAAGTACGATCAGACATGTGCGCTTGTAAAGCTTCGATATCGTTGTAAGGAAGGTGTGTCACGTCGCCTGGCTTAGGACCGAAACCGTCAGAGTATGCCGCTTGGCCACCAACCGTTACGGTAAAGAATGTACGACCGTGGAAACCTTGTTTGAATGCAATGATTTCAGATTTCTCAGTGCCATGAACGTCTGCTGCATAACGACGTGCCAGCTTCAAAGCGGCTTCGTTTGCTTCTGCGCCAGAGTTAGCAAAGAACACTCGCTCAGCAAAACTCACTTCTGTTAGCTTTTTCGCCAGACGAAGGGCTGGTTCGTTCGTCATAACGTTACTTAAGTGCCAAAGCTTGTTAGCTTGCTCTGTTAGTGCGTTTACCATTACTGGATGACAATGGCCAAGACAGCTCACTGCAATACCACCAGCAAAGTCGATGTATTCATTACCTTCCTGATCCCAAACACGTGAACCTTCACCTTTAACAGGGATCATTTCCATCGGGTTATAGCAAGGTACCATTACCTCATCGAATAAACCGCGCTCTACTTTAATTTCCGTTGTCATTGCACATTCCTTCTTGATACCGCATGCGTAGCAGATAAGCGAATTTAACCGGCTCTCTTTGCCAGCAAATAATGTTTTGCATTTAAGCTATTGCGGCATTGTATTTACATTTAATTAACCATTTCAATAGTGATTTATTCTTTTCGTTCTCGAAAGTAACTTCCATTAATCACTGCTTATGACTATTTATGCATCAAGAAAGTAAAATAGAGAAGTGATTTTTTATAAATGTTATGTAATACAGGGGATAGAAGGTTTAAAAAGACATGAATAGACAAAGAGACTCGAGAGAATCGCATAGTTTTGCAATCCGCTCACCTCAGCAAAAAGATGAATGATTTGTTAAGAAAAGTGATCGCGATCAGATCGCTTTGCGTGCTAAAAAGTTCGCAAGCAACTCGTGACCTTGCTCAGTTTTGATTGATTCTGGGTGGAATTGCACCGCATCAATTGGCAAGGTTTTATGTTGGTAACCCATTATTTCATCCATGCTTCCGTCAGGCAGTTCTGTCCATGCAGTCAGTTCAAACACGTCGGGTAAAGTACCGTTTTTCACCACAAGAGAGTGATAACGGGTTACCGTGAGTGGGTTATTCAGATTTTTAAACACACTACGACCGTTGTGACGAATTGGTGAGGTCTTACCGTGCATCACTTGTCGTGCACGTACCACTTCGCCCCCAAACACTTGCGCTATCGCTTGATGGCCAAGACAAACACCCAATATTGGAAGCTTACCAGCGAAGTGTTCTATCGCTTTCAGTGAAATACCTGCTTCGTTCGGCGTACATGGCCCTGGCGAGATCACCAAATGAGTTGGGTTGAGCGCCTCAATGCCTTGGATATCGATTTCATCGTTACGCACCACCTTTACGTCTGCACCAAGCTCGCAGAAGTATTGGTAAAGGTTGTAGGTAAACGAATCATAATTATCGATAATTAACAGCATGGGACTACATCGTGGAAACCTGAAAGCGAGTATTGTGCCGCCTTTTTATCTAAACGCAAGTACGATCAGTTATTCCACCTCGGCTTGCAGGAACTTACTCAGCAGGCTTTCCAACGCATTTCTTTCTTCAGAGTCGAGACAAGTTAAGTGCTGTTCCATGCTCGCGACATGCGCTTCAAGCACCTGATCTAAAAAGGCAACACCGTCTTCCGTCAATGTCACTCGATTACTTCTGCGGTCGCTTTCGCTCGCTACGCGGTGCACCCAACCTTTTTGTACTAGGCCTTCTAATCGGGTACTTACCGCACCAGACGAAATCATCAACGTTTTGTACAACGTTGTCGGAGTGACGGGTTCGACGCTACGTCTTAACGTCGCCAGAATATCGAACTCAATCGCGCTGATCCCAGCATCACCGCACACTTGGCCATGGGCCTGTTCCCAGAAGTTTGCCGCGCGACGAATTCGCCCAACCACGCCCATCGAAGAACAATCTAAGTCAGGTCGTGCTTGCTGCCACTGCTGAAGAATCTTATCTACACCGTCCATTACATCATCCTCACGATCATCACTAACTAAAAATCTTTTCAAAAAGATACTTGACCAAAAGAAAAAACACCATTACTTTTAAAAAACAATCTTTCACAAAAGATACTTTTACAGGAGTTATTATGACCAGCGCAGAAAGGATTCAAGCAATACTGCTCACCGCGATTGCTCCCACCGTTTGGGGCAGCACCTATATCGTCACTACTGAGTTGCTACCCGCAGACAGTCCCCTGCTCGCTTCTGCGATACGCGCACTGCCTGCAGGATTACTGCTCATCGCGTATACACGCTGCTTTCCGAACCAGCAATGGTGGGGAAAACTCGCTTGCCTTGGAACGCTCAACATCGGGCTGTTTTTCTACTGTTTATTTTTTGCGGCGAGCTACCTGCCCGGAGGAACGGCGGCATTGGTCATGTCGAGCCAACCGATCATCGTGATGCTACTCAGTGGGCTGGTATTAAAAAGTAAGATCGCCTTGAGCCACTGCATCGCAGCAATCTTCGGGGTGCTTGGTGTAGCGCTTATCGTCATCAACGAAACGGTGCAGATCAGCGCGCAAGGAATTGTTCTGGCGGTACTAGGTACATTAAGCATGGCAAGTGGCGTGGTGCTCACCAAATACTGGGGACGTCCGGAGAATATGTCGACATTGGCGTTCACTGGCTGGCAACTCCTCGTCGGAGGCATCCTTTTATTACCTGCAGCGCTATGGTTTGAAGGTCTACCGGAGACCATTTCGCTAAAAAACTTGGCCGGATACAGCTACCTAACCATAGTGGGCGCGGTACTCGCTTACGCACTGTGGTTTAAAGGAATCGAGCGTCTTCCTGCAACAAACGTCGCGTTTCTAGGATTTCTGAGTAGCGTCTCGGCGAGCGTGTTGGGCTACGTATTTTTAGATGAAATACTCACACCACTGCAATTGTTAGGTGCAGGAGCAATACTGGTTTCGATCTTTTTGGCCTCCCATAGTCCTAAAGCTGCAAATGCATAACTCCAATAAACAAGATATAAAATTCAAAAGGAAATGATTATGAAACTAACGATTGTCTCTGGCAGCCAAAGGGCAAATTCACAAAGTCTCAACGTAGCTCGTTTTCTCAAACAGCACGGTTTGCAAGAATTCGACCAAGTGGAGATCCTCGACCTGCATGAACTGAACCTGCCATTTTGGAATGAAGGCGTTTGGCAAGGTATCCAAGAGTGGGATGTTTGGACACCAATCGCGCAAAAACTGCAAGAGTCTGACGCGTTTGTCTTTATCACACCGGAATGGCACGGGATGGCAACCCCTGCGCTGAAAAACTTCCTATTGCTGACGACAGCAAACGAACTGGCACATAAACCAGCACTATTGGTGAGTGTCAGCGTGAGTATCAACGGTGTTTACCCGATCAGCGAATTGCGCATGACCGGCAGCAAAAATAACCACGTGTGCTTTTTGCCTGACCACCTCATTGTGCGCAACAGCGATAAACTCATCGATCAAGATGCGAATAGCGATGACAGTGATTTTGTCGCTCGCACCCAATACACCTTGAAACTGCTCAGCTGTTACGCGAGCGCATTAGCACCAGTGCATCAGGACATGCTGCCGCTTGGTAAACCATTCACCTACGGGATGTAATCGTCATTTAAGCCGCTCAGTATTGGGCGGCGTTTAGTTTAACCTCTCTCCAAGCAACTATTAGCAACGCTAATAGTTTCAGTAGTAATCCGGTTTGTTTGAATTGTTTCAATAGTGTTAAATCATTCTCAATTAAAGGGGAGATGTATGAACATTATTGAAGTCTTAGAACCTTGGTTAGCCGACGCGATTAGTCTCCGTCATGCCATTCATAAACAACCAGAATTAGGTTTTGAAGAAAATAACACTCAAGCGTTAGTGGTTGCCGAGCTCGAAAAGTACGGCGTCGATGAAATCTGTACTGATTTCGCCAAAACGGGCGTGGTGGGTGTGATTCACGGCTCGCTCGGGGACGGAAAGAGCATCGGTCTTCGCGCCGACATGGACGCGCTACCCATCCATGAAGCCAACACATTTGCCCACCGTTCGTGCCACGACGGTAAAATGCACGCTTGTGGCCATGACGGTCACACCACTATGTTGTTACTCGCTGCGCGCTACTTGGCCCAGTCGCGTAACTTTGCAGGCAAAGCGGTGCTGATATTCCAACCGGCAGAAGAAGGTCGCGGTGGCGCCGAGACCATGATCACCGACGGCGTGTTAGAGCGCTTCCCGATCGACGAATGCTACGCTCTGCACAATATGCCGGGCATTCCTGAAGGGCATTTCGCATTTAAGACGGGGCCAATAATGGCGAGCTCTGACCGTCTGTTTGTCACTGTCGACGGAAAAAGTGGTCATGCTGGCTTACCACACACAACCCAAGATCCATTACTTGTCGCGACCCATATTTACCAAGGTATTCAAGGCATGGTCAGCCGCAACTACGACCCGTTTGATCCACTAGTGGTTTCGGTCACACAGCTGCATTGTGGAGAAACAACCAACGCCATCGCCGACCAAGCTCATATGAGCGGTACGTTCCGTACTTTGTCTCAACAAACACGAGATAGCTTGGTTGAACGACTCGAGCAACTAGTAGCTCACAGCGCCAAGGCGCACGGGATGCAAGCAGAATTTAAACTCGGACCAATTTCTCACCCACCGACGGTTAACACCGAAAACGAAACTCGGCGAGCGATCGACGCAGCGGCTCAAACCGTTGGAGCTGAGCGCGTTAACCCAAGCTGTGAAGCTATGCTAACCAGCGAAGACTTCGCCTTTTTCCTCAACAAAGTACCGGGTTGCTACGGCTTTATCGGCAACGGCACTGAGGAGCAAGGATGCAGCGTTGGCCTGCACAACAAAGCCTACGACTTTAACGATCGGCTGCTGCCGATTGGCGCCGCTTACTTTATCAATTTGATTGAACAGCAATAACAACAAATGAGGGGAAGTGACTCCCCTTTTTACACAAAGGAGTGTTCTAACAATGTCGACTGCAATTACGCAAAAATCGAGTTCAGGCGCGTCAATGATCGACCGCATTGAGCGACTGGGCGATAAAGTCCCTCATCCCTTCTATTTGTTTATCTTCCTGTGCCTCAGCGTCATGCTGCTCTCTTGCCTATTCTCGTTTATTGGCGGCGGCGTGACCCATCCATCTACGGGTGAAGTAGTGCACGTTAAGAGCCTAATCAGTGGTGAAGGTCTGGTTTACATCCTGCAATCGACGGTGAATAACTTCGTCTCGTTTAAACCACTCGGATTGGTCTTATGTATGATGCTAGCGGTGGGGCTATTGCAAGAAGTAGGCTTGGCCGACAGTGCAATCAAACAATCATTGCTCAACGCGCCGCGTCAGTTTGTCACCGCGTCGATTTTCGTCACTGGTATCATCGGTAACCTCGCCTCAGACGCTGCGTTCATTTTGGTTCCCCCTCTCGCAGGTCTGATTTTTGCGGCAACCAACCGCAACCCAATTGTCGGCATCGCCGCAGGTTTTGTCGCGGTCGCGGCTGGGTTTACCGCCAACCTATTTATTGCTGGCACCGATGTATTACTTTCCGGTATTTCAACCGAAGCGTCTGCCATCGTTGAACACGTCGAAGTTAGCCCGGCAGCAAACTGGTACTTTATGTTGCTTTCCGTTCCGATTTTAGTCGTCACAGGGACGCTCATCACCGACAAATACATCGAGCCTAAATTCGCGCATAAAGTGACAACCAACCACGCCGATAGTGAACCGTCTTTTGAAATTACCACTAAGCAAAAGAGTGCGTTGAAATGGGCTGGAGCAGCGTCTTTGGTGTTTATCGCTTTGCTTTTGGCCGCCCTGCTGCCAGCCGATTCACCTCTGCGTAATGCAGACGGCGGTTTGGTACCTTCACCTTTCCTAAAAGGGATTATCCCGATCATCATGGCATTCTTCTTTATGAATGCGGTGGTTTACGGCGTCAAAGCGGGTACGATCAAACAAGCCAGTGATATTCCTGACTTGGTGTCCAAAGCGCTCAAGGGCGTTGGCGGCTACATTGTCTTGGTATTTGTGATTGCCCAGTTCATTGCTTGGTTTAAGTGGTCTAATTTAGCTATCTTTATTGCGGTGAATGGTGCGGAATGGATTTCGTCTGTCGAGATGCCAAAGCTGGCGATGATGGCGCTGTTTATGATGCTTGCTGGCGTGATGAACATGATTGTGTTTAGTGGTTCGGCGCAATGGGCGATCATGGCCCCGGTATTTATCCCACTCTTTATGTTACTTGGCGTAGACCCGCAAATTACGCAAATGGGCTACCGTATTGCCGACTCCACCACCAACATCATTTCACCGACCAATCCATATATTCCGATGGTACTGGCGCTGATCGCCAAATATAACCCGCAAGTGAAATTTGGTACTTTCCTCGCGATGATGGTGCCATACGCTCTGGTGCTATTTAGTGTTTGGGGCGGGCTATTCCTGATTTACATGCTGACAGGTTTACCCGTCGGGCCAATGTAACGTCGCTTAACGACTGGGGATAAACTCAGCAAAGCCCCAGTCGCTGACATGCTTTTTCAAAATCAAACTGAACTCATCGACTAACTCTCGATGAGTTTCTTTACGTGTAATGAGCCCTACTGAGCGGTACTGAACCGGTTGAACAATCGGAATAAAGCGAACTTCCACGTTGTTGCTCAACTCACCGATAGTGGAAGACAGAATCGTCGAACCTAGTCCGCTGGAAATCATCCCTAATAGTGTTGAGGTATGCGAAGCGCTCAACTCCGGATCATAGGTTAAACCAATGCGTTGAAACGCTTCGTCAGCAAGTGTGCGTAAACTGTTCCCAGGGCTGACACCAATCGACGCGTATTGATGCGCTTGTTCCCAACTGACTTGCTTATGCTCGGCGAGCGGATGGTCTTGCCGGCAAACAAAGCACAGGTAATCGCGAAACAGTAAATCAAAGTTCAATTCTGGGTGATTCGGATTGGTGTTGATGCCGATGTCTGCCTGCCCTTGTAGTACTGAATGGGTAATGTCATCAACCCGTTCTTCAATTAAGCGAAAAGTAAAATCTGGATAGCGCTTTTTCAGGTCATTGAGGGTTTTCGGCGCTAAGGATGCACACAACGTATATAGCGACGAAACCACCAGCGACTTGTTGTAGCCGTGCTGGCGGTCTTTGTTTTGCTGAACTAGTTTATCCAAGCGATTAACGATAAATCGCGCTTCCTGATACAACTGCTCGCCCGCTTCGGTGAGGATGATTTTCCTGCCTTGGCGCTGATAGAGTTCGCTGGCAAGTTGCTGGGTCAGCTTTTTCATCATCTGGCTCAACGCAGACTGGGTGATGTGCACCTTTTCAGCGGCATAAGTAAAATTTTGTTCCTCAGCCAAGGCGATAAAAGCTTTGAGCTGACGATAGCTAATGTCCATTTAGTAGTCTCACCCTTTGCTCTGCTGAAAAAGTATACCCAAACTTGATAACTAATACGTCAATATGATTATCCATTTCTATATTTTTTCTGAACATAAAGGCCAGCATAGGCTGGCCTTTGGTCTTTACAGCTATTTAGGAACTGTTTGTCAGGAAGTAAATTCGCTTAGCGGCGACGACGGAATAAGCCGAGACCTAGCAGCGCAAATAGAGCACCAAAACCAAACGAACCACCATCTGAATCCTTCGACCCTTCTGTTCCAGCTTCAGTTTGCGTCATTGAAACATCACGAACAGAGCTAAACTTCACGATATTACCTGTCGAGTCAGTCACTTTCTCTTCTAACTGATAATTACCTTGCTCTGGCGTTTGTTCAAACTCAATATTCACGCTACGCGCATCAATATCAGCTTGAACTAAAGTTTGGCTAGCCGAGTAAGCTTTCGTATCGCTGCTTGCCGCAGCCGCTTGTGTGGATGGCGTTAAGTTCACCGTAACAATATCGCCCACAACCGCCGTTGGTGGTAAACGGACATCGACGGCTAAGTTGTCACCTGCTTTAGGTAAATCGATGTCATCATCTGGTAAATCAATCGCGATGATCACTGGATCGTGGTCAGAGGCAGAGAACGCATCTTTGTACTTCGGCATATCACCTGTGTACTTGCTGCTGTATTCGAACAAGTTACTCTCTAGTGAGTTGATGTGCCAATCTTCAATTGCTACCACTTTTTGCGCTAGGCTACTGCTTGCCAATGCGTGGTCCAAATTACCCAGCTCGCCCGAATAGGTGTAAGAAAACGTATCAGTGCCGTGCAGCAACGTGTTTAAATTGTGCAGACCGTAACCTTTTTCAATTTTGGTCTTCTCTACTTGAAGTTCACCATCACCAATGGTTGTGTAAGCAGCAGTATAAATGTCACGGCCGTATTTCTCTTTCGAGTAATCAGTCAGTGTCAGAAGTGGGTCTTCCATGCCATAAGCATTGAGGTCGCCCATGAGCAATACATCGCCTTTCACCTCTTTCAACGCTTCACCCACTGCGTGCGCAGCAGAAACGCGGAAGTTGTTACAGTTGCCTTGCAGATCCGCTGGCTCAGAATCTTCTACACCGGCAATCCACTCTTCAATACACTCAGAGCCTTTCGACTTAAAGTGGTTTACGACAATAGACAAATCTTCACCCGTCTCTTTCACCGTAAAGGTCTGAAGTAGACTGTGGCGTTGGTACTTATCGTAAGCAGGGTTACTTTCTGTGCCCTCTTTACGAGTAATTGTGTTTTCTGCAATGTGCTGCTCTGGCGTGATGATCACTTTTGCAGCGTCTTTTGGCGTTACTGCGTTAGCACGATATAAAATCGCCACCATGATCGCATCACTGCCAAAGTATTCGTCTTGGTATTTGTCTTGCTCTTCGATTTCGACATACGTGTAATGATCTTCAGCGTCATCAATCTCAGCATTTAGGGCATCAACTAAGTTTTGGATAGCACTGCCGTCACCAAAGCCGTTGTTTTCCACTTCCATCAAACCAATAACGTCTGCGTCCATCTTGTTCATCGCCGCAACGATTTTCGCTTGCTGGATCAGGAATTCGTCTAGATTAGTCGCACCGCGGTTTTGTCCGGTTGGGTTTTCATGACCACTGTCAGCCACGGAGTTGAAGTAGTTCAGTACGTTGAAGCTTGCAATACGCAAATCTGAGTCCGCAATCGCTGGGGCATCTTTACGAGCCACATCGAAGCCTTCACCTGAAGTCACAAAGTTGGTGTTATCGACTTCATTGGTCGCAATCAGGCGGTATTCGTTGTAGCTGTAAGCCACGACACCCTGAAGACCTTCTACTCGAGAACCAAGGCGAATGTGCTGCTCTGAAGAGCCATCTTGGTCTGCATCTTTAGCAAAATCTGGGTAGTATGGGATTTGTCCGTTTGGTGCTTTGCCATCTGATTCTAAGTATACGCGGTTCGCTGCGTTGTCTTTTGCTAGCTCAACGGCTGCATCGCTCTCTGCCGCGTGTAATTGAGTCGGCTTTAACAATGGCGCTTCATGAGAGAGCATCATATTGTTACGACGTGAATCGTAGTCGTAAGAGAAGTTTCGAGTTACAAACAAGTCACTTGCCGAGGTTAACTCAACTTGCATCCCTTCATGACGCTCAAGCGCATCACGTAGTGTCTCACCTTCTTTGATAACAAGATCGGTAACTCGAGGGGTTTCAGAGGTGCCTGTTTTCACATAGCTGTTAGCATCAGAAGCAAGCTGAGTATTGCTGTAATACTCTTGAACTTTACCTTTCACACAAACAACATCACCAGCTTTCAGCGCCGTGTCCGCCGCGTCGGTATGAATGAACAAGCCTTCTGAGGTCTTGTCGTTGTTGTCGCTTTCTAATGCTTGTAGGTAGAAACCTTTGGTTAGGCCAGTGGTAACAGCAGTCACGACACCAGTTACGAAATGATCTTCGTCAGTAATGTATGGGTAACCATCAATGAATGGAGACGTATCGCCTTCACCTTGAATATCTTGGATGGTAGTGAAGTTAGGTTGCTGACCGTCGACTTCACAAGCGAATGGTGCTGGTGGCTCAGTCGCATTTAGCTCACCAAGGCCGTCAATGTTGTCTTTCTCAAATGCCGTCCACTGAGATGCATCATAAGTAGCAGAAGGGGTTAGTGCATCACTGTTACGAACTAATGTGGTGTCTTTACCAAAATCTACGTCACCCATCATACCGATGATGTCGTGCACTTCACCATCTTTAAGCAGTGCGATCGGGTCGTCACCGTTAAAGTTCGCAACGCTTTTATCTGTGATATCGGCGACAGCTTTGATGGCATCGCTCGCGTCACCATGCGCCAGTACATACACTTGGTTAGCTTGTATCGTCACTTGGCTAAGGTCGAATGTGCTGCCCCAAGTACCACCACCGTTTGATGATTTCGCCAACTCGTAGCCAGTGAGTGTCACCGCAGTATCACCCGTATTAGCGATCTCTACCGCTTTATTATAAGCGCCGCCTTCTACGTATTGGGAAATAATAATCTCTGCGTTCGCGTTTGCACTAAGTGCACTGGCGATGGTTAATGCGAGTATTGAGGGTTTGATTAACGTGTCCATTGTCATACCTGATATTTATGTAAATGCAAACTTAGCTCTGGTTAGAGCCTGCCATTTGCGTCTACTATCAGGTTTATTTATGAAATAAATAAGAATGAGTAATTAAAGCCGTGAAATGAATCACATGTGAATATAAGAAAATATGCCAGAGCATCCCATTCAAACATTTTTTGTAATAAATACAGAGCGCTATTGATAAACAAGTCAGAATTTAGATTGATTACTCAGTTTACTTTTTCACTTCATGTTAAGGAGTAGAAAATACATCACTTGTTGAGTTGCTTATTAACCCAACCGTTCCGTTACAAATAAAAAATATAATTAGTCACTAATTTAGAATGCTTTAATTTTCACTTGTATCACTGTTCAAGCCCAAGAATCTATTACTCGCTTCGTTCTCTCTTATACAGGCCCCTCATACTTCAAAGTTTTCATGATTTATTCAATAACTTTTCATTACTCACTAGCCAAAAACATACACAAAAGATATAACACCTGCGCGAGACAATAAGATCTCATTAGCTGTAAACCCAGGAACGACAAATGAAAAAAATTCAACGCAGTGTGCTAGCTCTCTCCCTACTTGGCTTGATAGCGGGGTGTCAGTTGACCGCCAGTGAGCCACTTCAACCTACGGCGAATCAAGACATCATCGAATCAGCCAAAAATGAACTGGATGGTATTGAAGAGCTAGAAGTCAGTGACGAGGGTGTTATTACCTTTACTCAGCGTCTAAGAACGCCAGGAACCTACTGGATTCCAGCGAGAATTAAAGAACTCAGCTACGATATATCATGCGTACAGCTTAGTTACTTCATTGATAGAGGCATGGTTGTGAAGTCTGCCTTTCTAGGGGCTCGAGGACGTGTTGAATATTACGACATGGAACGCTGTATGAAAGACACACCATTTCAGTAATACAGGCATAAAAAAAGCTCCACCAAAGTGGAGCTTTTTCGTATTCGTTCTTAGCAACTATGGGCGAGCTACAAAACCTACTGCTTCGTATGCTTTCTTAAGCGTTTCAGCCGCTCGTGCCGAGGCTTTCTCAGCGCCTTGCTGCATTACCTCGTCCATGTAAGCACGATCAGCGCGAATACGGTGATATTCTGCTTGAATTGGCTCAAGCATTGCTACAACTGCCTCACCAACATCTTTCTTAAATGGGCCATACATTTCTACGCCTTGGTACTTCGCTTCAATCTCTTCGAAGCTCATGCCTGTCGCCGCAGAGTACAGACCCATTAGGTTAGCAATGCCCGCCTTGTTCTCGATATCATGACGGATACTTGGTGGCGTTTCGGTATCGGTTTGCGCTTTGTTGATCTTCTTAAGGATCGACTTAGGCTCTTCCAGCAGCGTGATAACGTTCTTACGGTTGTCATCAGATTTAGACATCTTCTTCGTTGCGTCTTGAAGGCTCATTACACGCGCATTTACTGTCGGAATGTAAGGCTCTGGAACTTGGAAGATTGGCTGCTCTGGCGAGTAAATATTGTTGAAACGCGTTGCGATATCGCGCGCTAATTCTAGATGTTGCTTCTGGTCACTGCCTACAGGTACTTGGTGTGCACCGTAAAGCAAAATGTCAGCCGCCATCAACACCGGGTAGTCAAATAGACCGACGTTTACGTCATTCGCGTAACGTGCCGATTTGTCTTTAAACTGAGTCATACGGCTCAGCTCACCCATTTGAGTGTAGCAGTTAAGAAGCCAACCTAATTGAGCATGCTCTGGTACATGTGACTGAACAAATAGCGTGCTCTTCTTCGGGTCAACACCAACTGCCAGACAAATTGCCAGTGCGTCTAGAGTTGCTTCATGCAGCGCTTTAGGGTCCTGACGAACCGTAATCGCGTGAAGGTCTACCACACAATATTGGCAATCATAATCGTCTTGCATCTGCTGCCATTGACGTAGAGCACCCAAGTAGTTACCGATACTTAGTTCACCTGAAGGTTGAACACCACTCAATACAATGGGTTTGCTCATTAGAATGATTCCTTTGACTTCTTAATCTAATTAAATGAAAAAAACCGTGCAGTAATAGGTGCACGGTTTACTCAGTGTACTCATTAACGAGTATTTTGGAAGCTCTTTTGTAGCCGTTATGCAGAAACCGCTACAACGTCCAATAATTCTGCCAAACTGTCAGCGACGAAATCTGGATTTGATGCTGAAATAGGTTCACCGTGGTTGTAACCATATGTCAGACCAAATGAGGCACAGCCTGCATTCTTTGCTGCGAGAATGTCGTTTTTCGAGTCGCCAACCATCAGCATTTCACTTGGTTGGATTTGGTGCTTTTCCATCAACCAGTTCAATGCTACTGGGTTTGGTTTTTTCTCTGGGAATGCATCACCGCCAAGGACATCAACGAAGTATTTTGCGATGTCGTGCTTTTCCAAAACGTCAGGCACAAACTTTGAAGGTTTGTTAGTCACCAACGCCATAACAAAGCCCGCTTTGTGCAGCTCTGCTAGTGTCTCTTTTACCGTTGGGTAAAGATGACTTAGCTTGTGACCGCTTTGCTCGTAGTAGTCATCAAACAATACACGCGCTTTAGCACGAAGCTCTTCACTCAGCTCTGGGTTGATGGTCAGGCTTTGGCTTAATGAGCGACCAATAAGCACGTCTGCGCCGTTACCCACATAATCACGAACTTGTTCTTCTGAAACCGATGGAAAGCCAAGCGCCTGTACTGCTTGGTCTGCCGCGACAGCTAGATCTGGCACGCTATCAAGCAAAGTACCATCTAGATCGAAGGCGATGAATTTAATGTCTTGTTGAGTCATAACTTCCCTGAGGATTTTTATTTATAAATCGGTGAAAACGACAAAGGATGGCACCCCATCCTTTGTTTTTATCATTATGTCTGATTCTACAGTAACTGTTTGTTTCGTCGTTACTTTGCAGCAATACGCTGACGAACTGCCTCAAACAAACAGATGCCGGATGCCACAGATACGTTCAAGCTTGAAACGCTACCAGCCATTGGGATCTTAATCAAATCGTCGCAGGTTTCACGAGTCAGACGACGCATACCGTCACCTTCAGCCCCCATTACGATAGCAAGAGGTCCAGTCAGTTTGGCTTGGTAGATGTCGTGCGTTGCTTCACCCGCAGTACCAACAAACCAGATGCCTTTCTCTTGCAATGTACGCATAGTACGAGCCAAGTTAGTCACTCGGATCAATGGTACGACTTCAGCTGCACCACAAGCGACTTTACTTACCGTCGCATTCATTGGCGCAGAACGATCTTTCGGTACGATGATCGCCGCAGCACCTGCCGCATCTGCGTTACGTAAACACGCACCAAGATTGTGTGGATCGGTCACGCCGTCTAACACTAAGAGCAGTGGTGATTCGTGCTTTGCAAGGATGTCATCAATATCGTTCTCATTCAGCTGCTTCGCTGGTTTCACACGAGCGATGATGCCTTGGTGATTTGCACCGCGTGCTTTGTCATCCAAGGTTTTACGTGTCATCTGCTGAATAGAAACACCACAAACCTGAAGATCATTTAGGATTGGCATTAGGCGATCATCTTGACGACCTTTTAAAACGTACGCCTCGATAAAACGCTCTGGTTCGCGCTCCAATACCGCCTTCACTGCGTGAATGCCGTAGATAAATTCGTTACTCATTGTTTAACCTGTTGTTCTGGTCGTATTGCCTGCGCCAACCGAGTTTGAACTAAGTTGGCGCTTCAACCTACTGCGCTTCTTTTTTAGTGCGCTTGGTTTTCTTCGGCTTACTGTGCGGCTTCTTTTTACGTGCTTTTTTCACTTTAGGCTTCTCGTTGCCTTCGGCGTCACCACGTTTTGGGCCATTACGCTTACTCGTTGCGCCCGTTTCTTCTGGGCGTTTAGTTGGCTCTATCGCAGGAATTGCACGAGCCGCGCCACCTTCTTTCGATGAAGAGCGAGTCGCAGCGCGTTTTTTATCTTTCGCTTTGCGTTTTGCTTCCGCTGCGCGTTTCTTCGCAGTCTTACCTTCGCCGCGTAGCTTACGACTTGTTTCGACCAATTCAAAGTCAATTTGCTTGTCATCGAGGTTAACAGCCAGTACTTTTACTTTTACTGCATCACCTAAGCGGTAGATGTTACCGAAACTTTCACCAATAAGTCGTTGACCAATCGGGTCAAATTGATAGTAGTCGTTCGCAAGGGTAGAAATATGTACCAAACCATCGATGTGCAAATCCGTTAAACGTACAAAGAAGCCAAAGCTAGTGACATTAGCGATAACACCGTCTAGTTCGTCACCGACGTGGTCTTGCATATATTCACACTTCAGCCAATCCGCAACATCACGTGTTGCATCATCAGCACGGCGCTCTGTCATCGAACATTGTTCGCCGTAAAAATCCATGTCGTCAAACGAGTAATGATAGCCACCTGTTGGTGTCCAGCGATCTTGATTACGACCTTCTTCTTTAGCAATCAGATACTTGATTGCACGGTGAAGTAACAAGTCAGGGTAACGACGAATTGGCGACGTAAAGTGCGCATAGCGTTTCAATGCCAACCCAAAGTGCCCCGCGTTATCTGCGTTGTATACCGCTTGCTTCATTGAGCGTAGCAGCATGGTCTGAATCAACTCTTGATCTTGACGCCCGGAGATTTGACGTGCGAGATCAGCATAGTCCGTTGGTGAAGGCTCTAAACCACCTTTTAGCTCAAGACCAAGTTCACTTAAGAAGTCACGGAAACCTTGCAGGCGTAATTCACCTGGAGATTCGTGGATACGATAAAGCGCGGGCTCTTTCGCTTTTTCTACCAGCGATGCCGAAGCAATGTTGGCTAAAATCATACATTCTTCGATGATCTTATGCGCGTCATTACGAATTACTGGCTCAATGCTTTCGATTTTACGTTCCGCATTGAAAATAAATTTGGTTTCAACGGTTTCAAATTCGATTGCACCGCGTTGATCTCGTGCTTCTTTCAGCACTTTGTACATCTTGTGCAACTCTTCTAGATGAGAAACAAGCGGCTGGTAGCGCTCACGTAGTTCTTCATCCCCTTCTAGAATCGCGCTCACTTTGCTATATGTGAGACGAGCGTGCGAGTTCATCACCGCCTCGTAATGCTTGTAACCAGACAGCTTACCTGTATCGGAAATGGTCATTTCGCACACCATACACAAGCGATCTACTTGCGGGTTAAGCGAACATAGACCGTTCGACAGTACTTCTGGCAACATTGGCACAACTTGCGAAGGGAAATATACTGAGTTACCACGATTGATCGCTTCTTTGTCCAACGCAGAGTCAGGACGAACGTAGTAACTGACGTCAGCAATCGCTACCCATAAACGCCAACCACCTTCTTTGTTCTTTTCACAGTAAACGGCATCATCAAAGTCTCGTGCGTCTTCGCCGTCAATGGTCACTAGTGGCAAATCACGTAGATCCACACGACCAACTTTCGCTTCTTCTGGTACTTCTTCGCCTAAGTTTTCGATTTGTTTATCGACGGCTTCTGGCCATTCGTGAGGGATTTGGTGTGTACGAATCGCAATTTGTGTTTCCATACCTGGTGCCATGTTTTCACCAAGGACTTCAACCACTTTACCCATCATGCCGCGTGAGCGTGAGCCACGATCAGTAATTTCAATTACGACTACGTTACCCATGCGTGCACCCGCTTTGTGCTCATTTGGGATCAGGATATCTTGGCTGATACGCGAGTCATCTGGGACAACATAGGAGTATCCATATTCAAGGAAGAAACGACCAACGATTTGATCATTGCGCTCCTCTAGCACACGCACCAAACGTCCTTCACGGCGGCCGCGCTTGCTGTTGTCTGTCGGTTGCACTAAGACAAAATCACCGTGGATGATGTTCTTCATCTGATGGTGCGGTAACAGAATATCATCATCCTTGCCGACGCTGCCTTCTGGACGTACCCAACCATGGCCATCACGATGACCAATCACGTAACCTTTCACCATTTCAAGTTTTTCAGGCAATGCATAGCACTGACGGCGGGTAAACACCAGTTGGCCATCTCGCTCCATCGCACGTAGCCGACGACGCAACCCTTCGTATTGCTCTTCGCCCTCAAGCTTTAGTGCCTCAAACAAGTCGTTACGATTCATTGGAACGCCCGCTTGCTCTAGAAACTCGATGATAAACTCTCGGCTTGGAATTGGATTTTCGTAATTTTTGGATTCACGATCTGCAAAAGGATCGTTTGGAATATTGTCTGACATAGGCACGCCTATCTAGCAAGGAAGGTATATGGCTAGTATATCTGAGTCTCTCGATAAGCTACAGAATTGCTTTGAAAAAAGAATGATCGAGATCGACTCTAGGCATGCAAATGAGTTAAGGACGAGCCAGCAAGATCAAAAGTTCAGAATTGTCACTGAGCAAGGATTCAATCGTGCAGTCATCCAACTCCGCCAGAAAGGCACTTTTTGCTTTCGCCAATTTATCTTTGAGGCGGCAAGCAGGGGTAATATGGCAAAAATCCACACCACAGTTGACTAAATCTAACGGCTCTAAATCGCGCACAACACCACCGACTGTGATTTCAGACGCTGGCTTCATCAGCCGGATACCACCGTTTTTTCCGCGCACGGTATGGACATAACCCAACTGCCCTAACCGATTGATAACTTTAACCATATGGTTGCGCGACACACCAAATAAATCCGTCACTTCGGTAATGCTGGTTAACTCATCTTCCGGCAACGAAGCCAAGAAAATTAAGGTTCTCAACGCATAATCAGTGAAACTAGTTAACTGCATATTCTCTCCCAAAGTGCGACTCAATAACCCACTGGTGATGCTAAAACCCCAAACTTGAGCTATCGATAAAAGTGTAAATCTTTTCTTGATCGAAAGATACATTTGAGATACAACTTTAAACATGCATTATAAATACAACTTAAAGTAGGAAGCCCTTATGCTCAGCAATCAAACTATCGAGATCGTCAAAGCGACCGCACCACTCATCGCCGAAACAGGACCAAAACTGACCGCGCACTTTTACGAGCGTATGTTTACTCATAACCCTGAGTTGAAAGATATTTTTAACATGAGTAACCAGCGTAACGGCGATCAGCGTGAAGCATTATTCAACGCTATCTGTGCCTATGCTGCCAATATTGAAAATTTGCCAGCTCTGCTTGGCGCAGTAGAGAAAATTGCGCATAAGCACACGAGCTTTTTGATCACAGAAGATCAGTACCAAATCGTTGGTAAGCATTTACTTGCGACAATCGATGAGCTTTTTAATCCAGGTCAAGAAGTGTTGGATGCTTGGGCTGAGGCTTACGGCGTACTTGCGAATGTATTTATTCAGCGCGAAGAACAAATTTACCAACAAAATGAAGCTTTGGAAGGCGGCTGGCGCGGTCTACGCGAATTTGAATTAGTCGATAAAAAGATTGAGAGCGAACACATTTGCAGCTTTGTGTTCAAGCCAACCGATGGCCAAAAAGTGGCGCCGTATAAACCGGGACAATACCTTGGCATCTACATCAACAGTGACCAGTTAGAAAACCAAGAAATTCGCCAATATAGCCTGTCTTCTGCGGTCCAAGAGAACACCTACCGTATCTCAGTAAAACGTGAAGAAGGCGGAAAAGTGTCGAACTACCTGCACGATAGCCTGAACATTGGCGAAAAAGTGCAGCTTGCGGCCCCTGCCGGTGATTTCTTTATGGATGCCGAACCACAAACACCCGTTGTTCTAATTTCTGCTGGTGTGGGACTTACTCCAACGCTGTCAATGCTAGAAAGTCTCTCAGCACATCAAGCACCTGTAACTTGGGTTCATGCAACAGAAAATGGCCAACAGCATGCTTTCAAGCAACACGTAAACCAACTCGTTGCAGAAAAAGAAAATATGAACGCGCTCGTTTGGTATAACCAACCAACGGCAGAAGACAAGCTAGGCGAAGACTTCCACTTCACGGGCTTTGTCAATCTGTATGAAATTGAAGCTGCATTAAAGCAAGATAACGTGCAGGTATACTTCTGTGGTCCTGTAGGATTTATGCAGCACGTAGCGAAACAGCTATTAGAACTTGGCGTACCAGAAGAGCAATTCCATTACGAATGCTTCGGTCCACACAAAGTGGTTTAAGCGCTACCAACTATCGGGAAAACAACAAAGCCCACGTGACGTGGGCTTTGTTGTATGAAGTTGTTTGCAATATTGAAGCGTTACCAAAAGGTGTCTCGCCGTTTAGCTCGAGCAATAACGTTTTGTGGCATGCGCTGTTCAAGGCCGTTTCTCAATACAGTTATGCGCTTATGCTGCCGCTTATCTGCTGTGACAGAGTTATATAACCAACGATACGCATCTTCGTAATCGAGTGGACTGCCATAATCACGTAAAAGCAACTCGGCCAGATGAATACGCGCGTTTAGGTTTCCCATTGACGCAGCTTCTCGCAAATATGGAATTGCACGTTCTTTATCTTGCTGTACTAAAGTGCCACGCGAATAGTATCGGCCAATCTGCTCTAGTGCAGCTGGTAACCCCTGATGCGCTGCATTTTCGATGTAGTAAAGACCCAGTTCGACATCTTGCTCGACACACACCCCCCAAGCCAACATATCTCCGTACAGAAATTCATAAGCGGGTAAGTTAATTCGAGTCGCACGAGCTACGATATCCTCCACCAGCTGGCAGTTATCAGCGCGCACACGTTGTAAGTGCTTATTTTGCTCAATAAGCTTTATCAGCTCTGCTTCGGTATAGATCGGAACTGGTGCCCCCACATCAGCAACATTGGCTTTCACTGTGGTAGCAACCAAGGTCAACAACAGTGAAGCAGCCACTGTTCGTAACTTCATAAACGTACCCTTAAGGTATCTAAGAAACCAAAGATCGGTGAAGGATCTCCTCTGCTTGATAACCTTATCGGCAAAAAACAGCTAAGCTTTAGACAATTTTTGCCTCTGATTTAGGCTCAGCGGCAAAAGCTTGCCATATGAGAGTCACGCTGTTTTTGTTCAGATACAAAAAAGCCGACCAGAAGGTCGGCTTTTGCAATCTTTAACGGCTATCAATTAAGCTTCGAATGGGTGAACTTTGATGATAGTTTCGTTACGGTCAGGACCTGTAGAGATGATGTCTACTGGAACGCCAGTTAGCTCTTCAATACGCTTGATGTAGTCAAGAGCGGCTTGTGGTAGAGCATCTAGTGACTTAGCACCAAATGTATTCTCAGACCAACCTGGCATTGTTTCGTAGATTGGTGTTGCTTTTTCGAATGCTTCAGCAGCCATCGGAGAAACTTCTAGCACAGAGCCATCTTCCATCTTGTAACCAGTACAGATTTTTAGCTCTTCTAGACCATCTAGTACGTCTAGTTTAGTTAGACAGAAACCAGATACAGAGTTGATTTGGATTGCACGACGCATAGCAACAGCATCGAACCAACCTGTACGACGTAGACGACCAGTTGTCGCACCGAACTCGTGGCCAACTTCACCTAAGTGCTTACCAATTGGATCTTGCTTATCTAAACCGTCGTATAGTTCAGTCGGGAATGGACCAGCACCAACGCGAGTACAGTACGCTTTTGCGATACCCAAGATGTAACCGATGTGACGAGGACCAAAACCAGAACCTGCAGCAACACCACCAGCAGTCGTGTTAGAAGACGTTACGTACGGGTAAGTACCGTGGTCGATATCAAGTAGTGTACCTTGTGCACCTTCGAACATGATCTTGTCGCCGCGCTTACGTGCTGCGTCTAGTTCGTCAGTTACGTCGATAACCATTGACGTTAGTAGTTCAGCGTAGCCTTTCGCTTGCTCAAGTACTTCTTCGTAGCTCACTGGCTCCGCTTTGTAGAAGTTAACTAGTTGGAAGTTATGGAACTCCATGACTTCTTTTAGCTTCTCTGCGAAAGTCGCCATATCGAATAGGTCGCCAACGCGTAGACCGCGACGAGCAACTTTATCTTCGTATGCTGGACCGATACCACGACCAGTAGTACCGATAGCTTTTTTACCGCGAGCGATTTCGCGAGCTTGGTCCATTGCAACGTGGTAAGGAAGAATTAGCGGACATGCTTCAGAAATGAAAAGACGCTCGCGTACTGGAATACCGCGCTCTTCAAGAGGCTTCATTTCTTTAAGTAGAGCTTCAGGTGATAGTACAACACCGTTACCGATAACACATTTTACGTTATCGCGAAGGATACCTGATGGAATTAAGTGAAGAACGGTTTTTTCACCGTCAATTACGAGAGTGTGACCTGCGTTGTGACCGCCTTGGTAGCGTACCACGTATTTTGCATCTTCAGTTAAAAGGTCTACGATTTTACCTTTACCTTCGTCACCCCATTGGGTGCCTAGAACGACTACGTTATTTCCCATCTTTCCAAGTCTGATTGCTAGTTAAAAATGGATTCTAGCACCGAATCACGCTTCTTGCAGTCATTTTTTGTTCACAGAGTTGCTACCAGAATGTCATCTTGCCGCTTTGTTCATTTTGAAATCAGCATATCACTGATAGTATTTAGCTTTCTCTATTCGACTGGAAAGCGCTATGTCTGAATCCATATGGTTGGCGATTGGGCTCGTCTTGATCGTGGAAGGCATTGGGCCACTGATTGCTCCTAACGGTTGGCGGAATATGGTGGCTCAATTAAGTGAACAACCCAACAATCAGCTACGACGCATCGGTGGCTGCCTAGTAGTTGCTGGAGCCGTCATCGCCATCATGATGAGCTAGCACTTAGCATCAGATACAAAAAAGGCTCCCTAAGGAGCCTTTTATTTCAATGAGACGCGGAGATTATTTCTCCATGCTGCCCTTCGACTGGTTCATGTATTGGAAGAACTCACTCTTCGGATCAAGCACCAGAATATCGCTCTTAGAGCTGAAGGACTTCTCATACGCACGTAGCGAGCGTAGGAAGCTAAAGAACTCAGGGTCTTTGTTGTACGCTTCAGCATAAATCTTCGCAGCCTCAGCATCCGCTTCACCTCGTGTCACACGCGCAGTTTTATCAGCTTCAGCTAGAATAGTTGCTACTTCTAGTTCTGCTTGAGCACGAATAACTTCCGCCTTTTCACGACCTTGAGAACGGTGCTTACGAGCAACAGACTCACGCTCCGCACGCATACGACGGTAGATAGACTCACTGATTTCATCAGGCAGGTTGATTTTCTTCATTCGGAAATCAACGACACGAACCCCCAAGTCTTTCATTGCGCTTTCACGCGTGTCTTTCAATACTTCAGACATGATTAGGTCGCGTTCACCATCAATCTCAAGCGCTTCACGAGCCGCTTCAGTTGCGACAACATCAGCACTTGCGTCTTCTGGTAGCACATCATCGTTACGTGGACCAGATACGATCTGTTTGATTTCACGAGCACCGATTTCAGAACGAAGCACGTCCGTCACTTTACGCTCAAGTAGTGCCTCTGCCGTTAGCGAGTTACCACCGCCTGTCGCGAGGTAGTAGCGACCAAAATCTTCAATACGCCACTTCACGTAGGTATCAATGATAACGTCTTTTTTCTCGGACGTTACGAAACGGTCGGCACGACCATCCATTGTTTGGATACGTGCATCAAGTTGTTTAACACGGTCAAACAAAGGCATCTTGAAATGCAGACCAGGCTCGTAAATTCGAGTGATGTCGTTATTGTCTTTCAAGACACGACCAAATCGAACCACGATACCGCGCTCACCTTCAGGAATCACAAACAAAGACATCAACATTAATGCCAGTGCGATTACCAGTACAGGGATCATTAACTTACGCATTCTTAGTATCTCCCTTGACGTGAACCTGTTGAACGAGACTGCGTGTTCGAAGTGTCTTCTTGTGTACGATCTGACTCAAGTTGAATTTGATCATAGGTTGAAGATGACTTCGATTTACGTTTGGTATCTGCTTTGCCCTCTTGTCCCGCCAACTTATCGATTGGAAGGTAAAGAAGATTGCCGCTTGATTCCGAGTCAATCAACACTTTCGAAGTGCTTGAGTACACCTCTTCCATTGCGTCGATGTACAGACGATCACGCGTTACACCAGGCGCTGCTTGGTATTCTGGTAGTAGTTTTTCGAACTGTGCTACCTGACCAAGAGCCTCGTTAGTGACACGCTCATTGTAACCTTGTGCTTCTTTCTTCAAACGCTCTGCACGACCCGTTGCCTTAGGCAAGATTTCGTTCTTGTATGCTTCAGCTTCACGAATGAAACGCTCTTCATCCTCACGTGCTGCGATTGCATCATCAAACGCATCTTTCACTTGCTCTGGTGGACGAGCAGACTGGAAGTTCACATCAACAAGTACCAGACCCATATCATAGCTATCAATGATTTGGTTCAGTGTTTCTTGCGTAGTTTGACGAATTTGCTGACGACCACTGGTTAGAATGCTATCCATCAATGAGTCACCAATTACTGCACGTAGTGCAGAATCCGTTGCTTGACGCAAGCTGTCGTCTGCATTGGTTACACGGTACAAGTATTTGTATGGGTCAGTCACTCGGTACTGAACATCCATCGCAACTGTTACAACGTTTTCATCTTTGGTCAGCATTAGACCAGATGCACGTAGTGAACGAATCGCTTGTACGTTTACCGCTTCGTACTCATCAATAAAGCGAGGACGCCAGTTAAGACCTGGGTCTACGATACGATCGTATTTACCTAAACGCAGTACAACACCACGCTCTGCTTCACCGATGGTGTAAAAACCAGCGAAAAACCAAACCGCAACAGCAATCAGAGCAATCACGCCAAAGCCAATTGCACTACCACCACCGCCGCCGATTGGAGAACCACCGCCGCCTTTTTTACCAAACTTGCCGCCCAGCTTTTGACTCAGTTTGTTGAACACTTCATCTAAATCTGGCGGACCTTGATCTCGGCCACCAGGACGCTGGCCACCACGATTATTATTACCCCAAGGGTCATTATCGCGGCCATTGTTGCCGTTGTTATTTCCAGGCTCATTCCACGCCATTAGAAAGCTCCATCATTTGATATGACGTTATACTGTAGCAGTCCTTTAAGTGACTATAAAGCCAGTCAAAACTGCCCCTTCTCTTTTTTCAAGTCTAGACCAATCTACTTGCTGCATTCGAATATCGATCAACAAGCTACCATCCTGGTCATATTCCTCACGTTGAATACACTTCATTTGGAAGAAGGTACTACGGAATCGTCCTTGATACTGTGGAGGAATTCGCAACTGATGCTCGACCATTTGTGACGCCAGACGTTCCGTCAGAGCCTCAAACAGGACATCAATGCCCAACCCATCCATTGCTGAAACCCAAACTGCGCGAGGTACGCCTTCCTCGTCTCGTTCTATACGTGGTTTCTGCGAATCTAGATTGTCGATTTTGTTCATGACAACCAGAGTCGGCACTTCATGCGCGTCGATCTCTTCTAGTACTTCATGAACAGCTTGAATATTCTCACGAAAACGCTCATCACTGGCATCAACAACATGTAACAAAATGTCAGCTTCTTGCGTTTCCTGCAAGGTTGCCTTGAAGGCCGCAACCAAGTCGTGTGGCAAATGTCGAATAAAACCAACCGTGTCTGCCAAGATGGCAGGACCAACATCTGCTAACTCTATCTTACGTAAAGTCGGGTCCAAAGTAGCAAATAATTGATCAGCCGCGTACACGCCAGCTTCTGTAATACGGTTGAAGAGTGTCGACTTACCCGCGTTGGTGTAACCCACAAGTGAAACCGTTGGGATTTCAGCTCGATTTCGGGCGCGGCGCCCTTGTTCACGCTGCTTCGCTACTTTGTCTAAGCGTCGCAGGATGGCTTTGATTCTGTCACGCAATAAGCGACGGTCGGTTTCCAGCTGGGTTTCACCCGGGCCACGTAAACCGATACCACCTTTCTGCCTTTCAAGGTGTGTCCAACCACGAATCAAACGAGTAGAGATATGACGAAGTTGAGCCAGCTCTACCTGTAGCTTACCTTCGTGTGTTCGAGCTCGTTGAGCAAAGATATCGAGAATAAGACCAGTGCGGTCGAGAACTCGACATTGGCACAGTGCTTCGAGGTTACGTTCTTGGGCAGGAGAGAGGGCGTGATTAAAAATCACAATTTCGGCACCCGTTGATTGTACCGCTGTAGCAATCTCTTGGGCCTTACCCTCTCCGACATAGTATTTCGGGTGTGGGGATTGACGACTACCAGTTACCACTTGTAGCGCCTCTACCCCAGCAGAAGAAACCAGCATTTCGAACTCAGCCAGATCTTCCCATTCACCTTCTTGCGTGAAGTTGATATGAACAAGTACGGCTCGCTCACCGGATTCATAACGGTCAAACAAGCAATCAACTCCTTATTTTAAAAATACTCGATGAAGAATTAATCTTCTGATTTCTCTTGTGGACGCTCACCTTGTGGACGTTCACCGCTGTGATGGCTCACTGGACGAGCCGGCACAACTGTTGAGATCGCGTGCTTGTACACCATTTGGTTAACAGTATTCTTCAGCAGGATCACAAATTGATCGAATGATTCGATCTGACCTTGTAGTTTAATACCATTCACAAGGTAGATAGATACCGGGATACGCTCACGACGTAGCGCGTTTAGAAATGGGTCTTGTAGAGATTGCCCCTTAGCCATTTTTATTTTCCTTATTTAATTTGTAGTTGTAATTATTTAGCTAGTGGTGCAATGCAAAAGATACGGCTTTTGCATCTGAGCTAAACGAATCAAAAATGCACTCTAAGTAATTAGCAGCATAGTATAAAAACCGCCAACAACAGATCCTTTGAGAGTGCGTTCACGCAAAAACGATCACATTATACACAGCTATGTCAATCAGATGCTATTGCTTCCGACATCGTTTCTAATGCCTGTTCAATGTTCTCGCTATCCAACCAAGTTAAATCATCCCAGCTGCGTAACCAGGTGATTTGACGCTTGGCCAATTGACGAGTCGCGCATACGCCACGAAATACCGCTTCGTCACGTGTACACTCCCCATCTAAATACTCCCACATCTGTCGATAACCGACGCATCGTATGGAAGGAAGATCGGGGTGAAGATCTTTTCGCGAATGTAACGCTTTCATTTCTTCTTCAAAGCCCGCTTCCATCATCTTCTCGAAACGGAGTTCAATCCGACGGTGAAGTTCTGCCCTATCCTTGGGAGCTATTGCAAACTGCTTGACTCGGTATGGTAGGCTTTCACCTTTCGTTTGAGTCAATTCAGTCAAAGTTTTACCTGAAATGCGAAAAACTTCCAATGCCCGAGATAAACGTTGGGGATCATTGGGATGGATTCTCGCGGCTGACACAGGATCAACCTCTTTGAGTTCATCGTGCAACACTGACCAACCTTTAGTCAATGCCTCTTGTTCAATTTGCTGACGAATTTCAGGATTTGCAGCAGGAAGTGGTGATAAACCTTCAAGTAACGCCTTGTAATACAGCATTGTTCCACCCACAAGAAGTGGAATTTTTCCTTCTGCAACAATATCATCCATCGCTTTCAATGCATCTCGACGAAAGTCGGCGACAGAGTAAGATTCACTTGGATCCAAAATATCTATCAAGCGATGAGGCGCCAAACTTAACTCTTTTTCATCCGGTTTCGCCGTACCGATATCCATCCCTTTGTAGATCAAAGCAGAATCAACACTGATGATCTCAACCGGAAATTTTTGACGAAGACGAATCGCCAGCTCAGTTTTGCCTGATGCAGTTGGCCCCATTAAAAATAGCGCCAAAGGTAGTTTATCTGTCATGGTTTTAATTTGGCTATCGTGGCAGAGAAATCAACAGCGGATACGAATTTTGTATCTTCTAATGGCAATTGACCATGTCTTAGCTGTTCAAGTTCCGCAATAATTTGAATGGCTTCAGAAAAAGTATAGTGACTCTTCACTGTCGTGACCTGTAATGCGAGCCAATCTATCAACTCAGACAGCATCTGAGCCGCTGCTATACCTTCGTTCACACAAGATTGCGCGTAAGATAACAGATCTGGTACTAAATTTTGTAAGTTTTGTTGACGCAGCGGAGCTGGGACGCCCATCACCATTAAGGCGTGCTCGTTTCTCGCTTTCAATTGAATACCAAGCAATGCCAAATCTTGTTGATAATCTTGGGCCAGTCTCACTAATTCGGCCTCTAACTTAATAGATAGAGGAACAAGCAGAGGTTGTGCCTTAAGTGCACCATCGCTTGGAGTGAGCTGGCCTTTTATACGATAAAATTCTGCTCTAGGTAACGAGACTAACGCCGCCCCACTGTCACTGCTCATCAAAACAAATTGTTCATCGACCACCATCAGCGCTTTGCCTAATGCAGTAATCGATGGCATTGATGTGTGCGAAGTTATCGTTTGGGGCGCTATTGGAGTGACTGCCTGAGCCTCAAACTCTGGCGTTTTCAGCAGCTCGTGATAAGCGCGTACTTCTTGTTTAGTTGGCGCTGGTTCTACGTGGCGCTCTTTACTGTGACTTGGCTTTGGTGCGGGTTTGGATTCCACCCAATCATTACGTTTGAATGACTCCACTACGCGCGCCTCTCGCACGGAGGTCTCACTAGGACAGCTATTACGAGGCTTCACTTCATAATCACTGCGTCCAGGATAAGCCGGTGTACTCTCTATCGCTTGATAAACCCGCTCTGGCACCGGTGAAGATGCTGGCTCTTGTACTTTTTCAGGCTCTGGCGAATGCTCAATCTCTTCGGATTCAGTCGGTTCCACGCGATGAAATGCCGATTCATTCACCTGTGGTTTATCAATCACAGCGCTTTGTGAAAGTGCATCCGTCAAAGCTTGATAGATGAAATCATGCACCAAACGAGCTTGGTGGAAACGCACTTCATGCTTAGCAGGGTGAACATTCACATCTACTTGGTGCGGATCTAGCTCAATAAAGAGCACATACGCAGCAAACTGATCTGGCTTTAAGCTCATTTCATAGCTTTGACGAATCGCGTGATTGATTAATTTGTCACGCATCATTCGGCCATTCACATAGCAATATTGTAAATCGCTTTGCTGCCTTGCTCCCTCTGGCGTGGTAATCCACCCATGTAGCTTTAACCCTTGATGCTCAAGCTCGATTCTGAGCATGTGTCGAACAAACGCGTTACCGCAGACAGCAGCAATACGCTTTTCGGTTTGAAGCTGATTTTTCGCCGCGCGATATTGACGGATGATCTTGCCGTTATGACGCACATTGATGGTGACATCAAAGCGACTTAACGCAATACGTTTCAATAACTCATCAATATGAGCAAATTCGGTTTTCTCCGTACGAAGAAACTTGCGACGCGCTGGAGTATTAAAAAATAAGTCCAACACCTCAACGGTAGTGCCAATCGGGTGCGCTGCTGGCTTAAGCTTCACCTGCATATCACGCCCTTCGGAGTAGGCACTCCAGGCTTCTTCTTGTGCCGCAGGACGCGACGTGAGCGTCAAACGCGAGACTGAGCTAATACTGGCTAACGCTTCACCGCGAAAACCTAGACTCATAATGGCTTCGAGATCATCTAAGGTATGTATCTTAGATGTCGCATGACGACTGAGCGCTAAGCCGAGTTCATCTTTCGCGATACCTTTTCCGTTATCACGAACACGAATCAGCTTTGCGCCTCCTTTCTCGATATCGATATCGATTCGAGTTGCGCCAGAATCAAGACTATTTTCAACCAGCTCTTTAATCACAGAAGCAGGTCTTTCGACCACTTCCCCTGCGGCGATTTGGTTTGCAAGTCTGGCTGGCAAAATTTTAATCGTCATAATGAGTTAGAAGCTCACCTACTTGTTTGGAATGATCAGGACTTGCCCAACCGCTAGCTGATCAGAGCGTAAGTTATTCGCTTTACGAATGCTCGATACGCTAACGCCGTATTTGGACGCTATTTTGCCAAGGAACTCACCCCGAGAAACCTTGTGCTTACGAATCGGTTTATCTTTTACCGCGACCGTTATCTTCAACTTTTGCCCTACCCACAAGGTATCTGACTTCAAGTTATTCTCTCGGCGGATATCTAAAACCTTCACTTTATAGTGATTCGCAATCTTACCTAAGAACTCACCAGACTTAACCTTGTGCGTAATGGTTTCTGTCTCAACAGTAATCGGTTTACTTGGCACTTTAATCGTACCAGCAGAAGGAATGTTGAGCTTCTGACCAATTGCCAAGCCTGTCGACTTCAAGTTGTTTGCCGACATCAGCGCTTTAGAGCTAAGCCCATATTTGTTCGCGATCACCGATAATGACTCGCCACGCTTTACAATATGTACCATTGGCTTCGCTGAAGGCGAGAACACCGTACCCTCTGGTGGGTTATCTTTTAAGTACTTGACGACCGCCTTAGTGATAGCCTGAGCTAACTTATCTTGGTGCGCTCGTTGAAACAGTAAACGCTCTTCTGTTGGGTTAGAAATAAAGCCCGTTTCCACTAGCACAGACGGAATCTGTGGAGAGCGTAAAACCGCAAGGCTGGTGTTGATCGGTTTGGTGTTATGCAGGTGCGCAACACGTCCCATCTCACCTAGGATTTCTGTTGCCAGTTTATAGCCTTCTTTTTGTGAGTGACTAAACTGCAAGTCCAGCAAAGTTTGGTTCACATTACGATCTTTTGTCTTCGTGAAGAACGCATTACCCGAGCCGCCCAATAACTCAGACTGTTTCTCATGGTTCTCGACCCAACGAGCAATTTCGGTATTTGCACGACGAGTATTTAGTACGAAGACCGAACCACCGCGAGGCTTCGGTGAGGTAAACGCATCAGCGTGAATGGAGATCAGTAAGTGTGCATCATTTTCACGAGCAATCGCGACACGACGGTTTAAGTTTACAAAGTAATCTCCCGTACGAGTCATGCGCGTTTTAATACCAGGAGTCGCATCGAGCTGAGCAGCAATTTTTCTTGAGATACTCAATACCGCATCTTTCTCGTACTTACGACGTGAAGGGCCAATAGAGCCAGGGTCTTCCCCACCGTGACCAGGGTCGATAACAATTAACACTTCTTGAGCTCGTTGAACTGAACTCATGTCTTTGCTGGCCGCCGCTGGCTTACTCGGTTTAGAGGTCGATGCCTTCTTACCGTGCGGTAAATCAATCACCAAGCGGTGACCATACTGCCCACCTGGTGTTGGGCTTAATTTAAATAATTCCGCTTGAACGCTCTTTTTTAGTTCAAACACCAAACGATAAGTGCCCTTCTCTGGAGGCGAGCTTTTTCGTACCAGTTTTAAAACAGGGCTATCCGTAACAGTAACAGGCAGTTTGGCCTGCATCGTCGTGCTTTTTAAATCCACGACAAGGCGATCCGGCCCTGATAAAGAGAAATAGGAATAGTCAGCTTCCGAGCCTAAATCGATGACAACACGCGTTTCATCAGGTGAAGGCCAAACTCGAAAACTCTTAACGACGTTAGCAAATGCTAAATTGGGGATGAGAAGGAGAAAAGTGGCGACAAACGTCGCCACTACTCTAAAATTTGAAAAACTCAACATAGCTCCAATCGACTGAGTAACTGCACACCATAATCATTATTAGCTGTTAGTTCGGCTACACGTTGCTCACCTTGGTAGCGAATGTTTACATCAAGATCCGGTTGTGGCAGTAAGCCATGCCCTTTTTCAGGCCATTCAACCAAGCAAATCGCATCGTCTGTGAAATAGTCTCGAATACCCATAAACTCAAGCTCTTCAGGATCCGCAAGACGATAAAGGTCGAAGTGATATACTTGCCACTGATCCAACTGGTACGGTTCGACTAGAGTATAAGTTGGACTTTTCACGTTACCTTGATGACCAAGAGCACGGACAAAACCACGACTAAAGGTTGTTTTACCTGCACCCAAATCACCATGCAGATAAATTGTGGTTTGCTGGGAACAAAGCTGAGCCAAAGCGGTGCCTAGTGCAACCGTTTCATGCTCATCTTTTAAATTGAATTGTTTCGTGCTCATTGATGCTTCTCTAACTAATGATCGTTGACTATATAAAAATCAAAAGAACAGGAATAGTAAACCGTGTTGGTTTTGAGAGACAAGCTTTCAAATGTCATATGTGCGAAAAAAGTATCCAATAAACGGTATCTTAATCATCTTAGTATCGACCTAGATTTAGAATATATGCAAATGACTTCAATAAGCAGTATTCACAACATCAAAAACGTACCTAACTGGGTAGCACCAAAGCCAGAGATCCGTTAAGATCCGCCCCCTTTATTCCGGTGGTTAACATGAACTACGAACAACTCGCACAACAAATCAAAGTTTGGGGAAAAGAACTCGGCTTCCAAAAAGTTGGGATCTGCGACGTTGATCTGAGTGAACATGAAGCAGCACTACAAAAATGGCTTGATGCAGGCTATCACGGCTCAATGGATTGGATGGCTCGTCACGGTATGATGCGTGCTAGACCCCATGAGCTACTCCCGGGAACCGTTCGCGTTATCAGCGTCCGGATGGACTATCTGCCACCAGAGGCTCAATTCGCTTCGAACCTCGCGAATAAAAGTCATGCCTATATTAGCCGCTACGCACTAGGGCGCGATTATCACAAGCTCGTCAGAAAGCAGCTAAATAAGCTCGGCAAACTTATTGAACAAGAGGTTGGTCAATATGGTTACCGACCTTTCGTTGATTCCGCACCAATATTAGAGCGACCTCTCGCCCAAAAAGCGGGCTTAGGTTGGACAGGGAAACATTCCCTGATTTTAGATCAAGACTGTGGATCGTGGTTCTTTTTAGGTGAACTACTTATCGACTTACCACTACCCGTTGATGAGCCAAGCGTTGATCAGTGCGGTAAATGCAAAGCATGCATTACATCATGCCCAACACAAGCCATCATTGAAGACAAAGTTGTCGATGCCAGGCGTTGTATCTCTTATCTCACCATCGAGTTCGATGGCGTGATTCCTGAAGAGTTTCGAAAGCCAATGGGTAACCGCATTTATGGTTGTGACGACTGTCAATTGGTTTGCCCATGGAATCGCTACGCCGACATAACGGAGCAAGATGATTTCCACCGTCGTGACAGTTTCAAAAACCCTGACCTCGTCGACATGTTTAACTGGGATGAAGCGACTTTTCTAAAAAATATGGAAGGCTCCGCTATCCGTCGTATTGGTCATATACAGTGGCTACGTAACATCGCAGTCGCTCTTGGTAATGCAGAATATAGTCAGCGAATCATAGATGCGCTGGAAAGTCGGCAAGGTGAAAATAAATTACTTGATGAGCACATTAAATGGGCTTTGACAGAGCAACTGAATCAACTCCCCACTGAGAGTAATTCATCTATAGAGACGAAAAAGCAACGCTTAATAAGGATAGTCGAGAAGGGACTGCCGAGAGACGCATAGAGCGTAGTCTATATGCAAGAGATTGAAAGTACTTTTGCATGTTCAATTCATGACCTTGTTCTCAATTTTGTAATGTGGAAAAAAATTTGAGATTCAAGAAAAACAAGCTAGCAGAAAAAAGTTAAACACAGCTCGGAGAAATGACTAGGATCAAAAAAATACCAGTTAATGATCGTATTTTAACGTACTCGATCCGAAGAAAAACTTATTTTTTCTTTATATAACAAAGATTTAATTGATATTTCTTTGTTGTTTCCACTTCATTTTAGAGAAAAGATCTTTCTTCCCCATCATAAAAAGTCAAGCTAAAAACACTTTATCAACCAACTTATCCACAGAACGACGTATGTGGATAACTCTGTTAATTAAAGTAGATAAAACACGCGAAGCCTCATCATACTTGTACGTCAGCCGATTCATATTGTGTTTTAAACACAAACGAAATCGTCCGACATCATATGATGCGGATAAAAGTTTAGCTTTTGGGGATTCATGCTTCGCAGCATTATGAAAAGAGCGATGTGATTGGTTGCGAGAAGCAGGCGTTGAATCAAGCGGCGCATCCGTAGACGACTTAACAATTGTATACTAAATAAGTACTCAATCTATCGTCTTGTATTTGGTTGCGGGGGCCGGATTTGAACCGACGACCTTCGGGTTATGAGCCCGACGAGCTACCAAGCTGCTCCACCCCGC